>NC_018081.1:0-300000 GCF_000271405.2 Enterococcus hirae ATCC 9790
TCAGCATCRGCATCRGCATCAGCRTCGGCRTCGGCATCAGCRTCAGCATCAGCATCAGCATCGGCGTCAGCATCGGCATCAGCATCAGCATCGGCGTCAGCATCAGCATCGGCGTCAGCATCAGCATCGGCATCGGCGTCGGCATCGGCGTCAGCGTCAGCATCAGCATCCGCGTCAGCATCAGCATCAGCATCGGCGTCAGCATCAGCGTCGGCATCAGCGTCAGCATCGGCGTCGGCTTCTTCATCGTCTGGGATCACAGCAGCAGCTGGTAAACTTGGATTGTCATTTTCATCATACGCGATTAATTGGATGTCTTCTAAAGGTGACACATCTGTGGCTGCAATTGGAATCGTAAAGTTTCCATTTTCATCAGCCTGTCCTTCTGCAATCAAATTATTCTCTTGATCATAAATACGAACTGTTGCATTAGGATCTGCCATCCCAGTTACTTCATAACCATCAGTTGAGTTCCCTGTAACAACAACATTATATGGTGGTGTTACTTCAGCAGCTTGATAAAAAACTGGCGAATAGCCATCAGAGCTAGAGGCGATATCGATAGATAAAACATCTGCTTTTACAATATTTCCAACGAAGCCAGCTTCATAAGGAACAGACATATCTACTCCGGCTGCCGCTAAATCACTATAATTAGGATCTTGAATCAATGTCGGAATCGTGACCGTCGTTTCACCTAATACGCTCGCATCAGCTAATGTTCCAATCAATGATGACCCCACACCAACTAAACCTGTTGCAGTAGCAAAAGTAAGATTAAACGCTGGTTTAATCGTTGCGGACAACGCTGTATTGATCGTACCTGCTGCTATCGTACCAAGAGCACCGCTTCCTGCATTCGGTGTCGCTTGGATTGCTTGGACAGCATCATTGATTCCATCTAAAATTTCAGTCAGCCCTTCTCGAATAATTGTTTCTAATGAGCCATCTAATTCACCATAGATATATTCGTCCCCTTGCATTTGAAGATTCAATGCTACTTCAGCTGACGTCAATGTACTAAGGTTCTCTAATAATGCTAGTTGAGCATACACTTCATCTAAATTGACTGATGCCAACGGGTTAAGGTTAACAATGTTTTCCACAGCAGACACTAGGGTAGTTACCGCCCCATCTACAATCGACAATAGTGGTTGTAGTTCTTCTCCTGGTAACAAAATATCTGTTTGGAAAGTACCCGTCCCATTTGGATTAACTAAACCTTGCATTTCAGTTGGGATTGCTAAAACTGCTCGTCTCGAGCCATTTAGAACACTTAGATCAATCCCATTATTAGCTGAAATAACAAAATCAACATTACGAGTCGTTCCAGCCAATGGAAAAGGTGCACTTGCTGTTGTTCCACTGGTATTAGACGTCGTTAGATTATTGAACAACTGGCCACTAATCAAGTCAGCATATACTTGTTGTGAACCCAAAGTAAACAACGGTGTAGCAATTGAAATAGGTGCTGTCCCCAACAGCATCCCTGCAGCAATAGACGTTCCTACTAATAAGTATTTTTTGGATCGACGTTTAGCTCTAGCTTTTTGATCCATACTTTTTTTATAATCTTTTTTCATTTTTTCCCCCTTAGATGCTTCCATTATTTACTTATGCTTTATCCCCCACTTAATCAATCACTAACAACAATTATTTCCGCTAGGAACTGGCCTCCTTTCTTTTTGTCAAAAAGATATCTTTCTGAAAAAACTTCAGTTAACTTAAGTTACAAAGATTTTAGCAATCGTTAAATTAAAAATCTATTATTAAGTTTTAATCTTTTTAAAATAACTTTATTATTTTAAAAATAAAAAGAAACTGTAGCAATTATGTAAAAATATTGCATAACATTTCGTTTTTATGCTTGGATAAATTATAATGTCATTAAGGAATTTCTCTATATGTCCATTCATGAAAAAAACTAACAGCCCAAATTAAAATAACGTATTTTTCACTTATTTTTTTGGCTATTTTTTATAAAAAATGATTATAATAAATTTTTTCTCATTTTTCGTAAAAAAAAATGACAAAATTTAATAATTTGTCATTCGGAAAATTTCGAGTATAAAAATATAGGAGGGAAAAATAAATGAATTTCTCTGTCATGTTAGAAAGGAATATCCAAGTCCAATTAACGATCTTGGACAACTTATATCGCTCACAAGATACTTGTACGTTAGAAGAATTATCGAAAACAGCTCATTGTGACAAACGTTCTGTGCTTCATCAATGTGACTATCTTAAGGTTTTATCTGACGATCACATCACAAAAAGTACAAAAGGCTTCACTTTTTCTGGAACGATCAGTGAGTATCAACTATTACTACTAAAAATCTTGGAACATTCCGCCATCTTTCAATTGTTAAAAGACCTTTGTCTTCAACCTAGAGTTGATCTGGTTTCCTTTGCCACAGAGCAAAAGATTAGTATTCCCTCCTTAAGAAGACATCTTACTCGAATCAATCAGTTGCTTACTACCTATCAATTACAATTAAAGACTTCAAAAGGCTTCGTGTATCTCAAAGGTAGTGAACCACAAGTCCGTTATCTTATTTATTTATTTTTGTGGCAATACTATCAAGGGGTCGTTTGGCCCTTTCCAACCGTTGATTTTCATGAAACCTTTGCAGGGATTGAGTATGCTTTTCAGCTGACAAAACAAAAACCAAATAAACTGAAAATGATTGAATGGTGATTTATTATTGCTATCACTTTCGTCCGATCAGCACAAGGAAATCAGATGAATCAGAGAGAACTTCCTGATTTTACAGAAGAGATTTGGGATAGCTTTGAAGAGATTACCCATTTTCTTAAACGAATGAGCGTGAAAGCCAAGCTCGATCTTTTGGAAGTCCAATTTTTATTTCTTTGGTTACAAGCACGCCCAGCTTTTTATTTAAAAGACGATCACTTAGAACGAGCCATGAAATTCCATCTAAAAAAAGCCACAGCGATCAAACAATTTCAAAATAGTTTCTATAGCTATATTTATGAAATTGGGTTTAAATCTACACAAATCAACGTAAAGAAAAAATTACTAAATAGTACGATCTTTGCCAACGGGATGAGCGGGCTGTTGTTCCACCGATTTTCCACCATTAAATATGACTTATCAGTCTTTGTAGAAGAAAATTACCCAGCATTCAATCGAGAAATCAATCAATTAGCTTCCCAATTCCAAAAACAGCAACAAGAGCTGTATTGGGTACAATCCTGTCATTTGATCGAAGCATTTATGATCATTACTTCTCCAACATACTTTGATAAAGAAATAAAGATAAAGTACGAAAGTGACTTGCCATTAAGTATTGAACTGAGTTATATGAGTATGTTACAAGAACAATTACGAGTTTACTTAAATGTGGTTTTTACAAATGATCTTTTGTTTGAGCCAGACTTAATCATTCGAACAACCGATATGCCGTTAAAGATCCTGACCTATGAAGAAACAATCCCGTGTTTAGTCGCTCCGACTGATATGTCTAGTGAGCAGATTTATTTATTAAGCCAAAAAATCAAGAAACTAGTCAACGAATAATTAACTTGGGTTTTTATTATTTGAATAGACCGCTAAGCGGGCTTTTCTTCAACAAGTTATTATAATTTAGTCACTTCAGCAGCTTGAGGGCCACGTGCGCCTTCAACAATTGCAAATTCAACTTCTTGACCTTCTTCTAAGCTCTTGAAGCCGTCTCCTTGAATTGCTGAAAAATGTACGAACACATCGTCTCCGCCGTCTACTGTAATAAACCCAAATCCTTTTTCATTGTTGAACCATTTAACTGTTCCATGTTCCATAAATGTATAGCCTCCAAAAAAGTTCTTGCAAGAAACCTTGCATAAATATTATACCGAATTTAGAAAACGCTCGCAAGACTTGCTCAATTTATTTTTCATTCTTTTTTTTAGGCTTGAAAATGATTATTTGGCAGATGATAATCGATTGTTTACTTCTTCCCAGTTCACAACGTTCCAGAAAGCTTCAATGTAATCAGGTCGTACATTCTTATATTTCAAATAATACGCATGTTCCCAAACATCTAAACCTAAAATAGGTGTTTTGCCTTCCATTAATGGTGAATCTTGATTGGCTGTTGAAGTGATCGCTAATTTACCATTTTCCATCACTAACCAAGCCCAACCTGAACCAAAACGGCCAGCTGCAGCTTTTTTAAATTCTTCCTTAAATGTTGCAAAATCACCAAAGGTTTCATCAATCGCTTCTTTAATTGCACCAGTTGGTTCGCCACCAGCATTTGGTGCCATGATTTTCCAGAAGAAAGAATGGTTTGCATGTCCGCCACCATTATTACGTACAGCAGTCTTGATATCTGTAGGGACAGCATCCATATCAGAAAGTAGTTCTTCGATTGTTTTTTCACCTAGTTCTGGATGTTTTTCAATCGCTGCATTTAAATTTGTTACATAAGTATTATGGTGTTTGTCATGATGCAAGTGCATCGTTTCTTCATCGATATAAGGTTCTAACGCATCGAATGCATATGGTAAATCTGGTAATGTGTAAGTCATAAAAAAATTCCTCCTCAATGTGTTTGTTCATAGTGTCTACACTACAAAGAGTAACAAAGAGCAAGGAATTCTTCAAAAATTATGCCTACTGTGGATTTTACTTCTCTTTTTCAGGAAGTTCTTCCTCAATAATGGTTGTCCCTTTAAAAATAAACAATTTACTAAAGACATAATTGGCGACTACCACGATGACTTGGGTAATAATCTTAGCCACATAATCATTTGTGTGCATCACCTGAATCAGCAGCAACATGGAACCCATATCCATACCATAAGAAAGAATCCGATAGAACAAAAATTTACTAAATTCAATAACTAAATGGAAAAAATTAGGTGACTTGGAATGAAATACCCATAATTTGTTCGTTACAAAAGCAAATAAAACAGAACAAATCCAAGAAATAGTATTTGCTATCGGCATACTTAGATGGAGCATCTGTAATGCAATTGCAAAAGTAACGATATTCACGACTGTTGCTAAACCACCAAAAAATAGGTAAATAAATATTTCCCAGTAACCTTTTTCTTCTAAAAATTGTCTCACTCGATAATAAAAATTCATCGTTCATCCTACCTTACTAATCAATTCTTATTCATCATACCTTATTTGTCGCTGGTTTTCATCTTTATTCCTTAAATTCATCTTTGTAACTAGTAAATTTTAACATTATCGTTATTTTTTATAAAAGCAGGTTCTCACATGAACCTTAAAGGAAGATTGCCAATTGGTATTTCCCCTTGTATTTCTTCTAAGACTTCGCTAGAATTGCTAATGATGACATTATGTATAGAAGGAGTAACTATGACAACAAAACAATTAATTATCAGCTCATTCACGCAATTTAAAGAGCTCAAAAATGCTAGAAAAACCCCGTTCGCTAAATCGGTTCTTTATCTTTTGGTCCTTAGCATCATCATGGCTTTGCCTATTTCCTATCAAGTGTTTCAAGTGCTAGAAAACATCAAACAAGATGGTCAGAAAATTGCCACCAAGATTCCAGATTTTTCCATAAAAAACGGGAAAATTGATGCAGCAGATCATGAAGGTTTCATCTATCAAACAAATTCTATCATCTTTACTTTTGATCCGGAAGGCAAACGATCTGAAAAAGATATTACTTCTGACTTAGTCGGAAATTTTCTTAGTGTTGGACTACTAAAAAATAAACTCGTCGTAGCTTTGCCTAATACCGGTACTACTTTTCTAAACAATAACTCACTTGAACTTGACTATAAAAATGATGCCTTAAAAAATCTAACAGGAAAACAATTGCGTACAACCTTAAGTGAAGCAACAATTCCATTTTGGATCAAGATTGTGACTTTCTTAATTTCTATTTATCCAAGCTTTTTGAATTTGATCGTTACTTTAGTTTTAGCTAATTTTGCAGCTTATATTTATGCGCGCTTACGTTTGACTGGCGCTTCTTTTCTTGATTGTTTAAAAACGATGATCTATTCAATCACCCTACCAACAGTCTTAGCCACGATCTTAATGATTTTCTTACCGGCTTTTGACACAAGTGCTTTTATCGCAATAGCAGGACTTTTTATTTTTGCACAGGCGGTAAAAGGCTGGCCAAAAAGCCAAATGATGTAGTTCACGAATGTCAAACATAGGAAACGACTTTCTTCGATTAGGCGGCAACGCTAGTCAAAGAAAGTCGTTTTTTAATGTCAACTATTTTTCTAAGTAAGGATCAATATCCTTTTTGTAATGCCACTTCATTTATCTTAAGCTCTTGATTTGTGACATAGCTTTTAAGATTGGCTAGAAAGATTGTCATTAACTTATTTTGAAAATCTGAGGTTAAGCCAGCGATATGTGGCGTAATCAATACTTGATCCATTTCCCACAATGGACTTTTTTCAGGTAATGGTTCTTCTTCAAAAACATCCAACGCTGCAAAGGCGAGTTGTTCTTCATTTAATGCCTGAACTAAATCAGCTGTTTTTAAAGAAGCCCCACGTCCAACGTTGATGAATAACGCATGGGAAGCGAATTTTTTGAATAATTCATAATTAAAGAAGCCCTTAGTCTGCTCTGTCAGAGGCAAAATATTTACAATGATATCCATATCAGCTACTACTTTTTCCACTTCGTTTAAGGAATACGTTTGACTGAATCCTTCTACTGGATGCCCGGTAGTATTTATCCCATAACTGACCATAGAAAAGCTGTCTGCTTTATCAGCAACCATCTTGCCGATTTGCCCCGTTCCGATGATCAATAATTTTTGTTTTTCTAATGGCTGATAATGGACATGAGTTCCTAACCATTCTTTCTTTGCTTGTGCTTTTTGTGCTTGGAACAGCCCTCGAGAATAGCCTAAAATCACTCCCATGATGTGTTCAGCTATTGATTCACTATGAATACCACTACCATTTGAAAGTAAGATCCCTTTTTCAGAAAATGCCGTTAGTGGTAAAGTGTCTACCCCTGCCGAGATCGAATGTACCCATTTTAACCCTGGAGATGCTAATAGCTCTCTTTCGTATTGGCGATTCCACCCTAAACTAATTTCAACATTCATCAAATCTGTAGGTTCAAGCTCAGTTTTTATGACATAATTAGGCGCTAATTCAGTCATTTTATCAATAAATTCTTGTCTAAATCCTCGATCTAAATAAATAATTTTTTCTGCCATCTTAGTTACGCATCCCTTCTATTACTAATTGTAATCAAGTGTTTCGTGACTCAGTCTTATGAAAAAAGAGGTAAATATAAAAAAGGAGTTTTCCAAGCTAATGGTAGCTAAAGAAACGCTCCTTTGTTTTATTGTTCTTTGAAATGATAAGTTGGCTCATTTAAAGATGCATCATAATCAACAACAAGATCATACCCCTTGAAAAACCAGTCATCTGCTTCTTCAATAAAAAACAGCATCCCGTCAATGGTTTCTTCTTTGATTGGTCGTTCAGGCTGTTCGACAGACATTCCGATAGAAAAACCATCATGTACTTCTGTCTTGCCGTAGACTTTCCCAAAAAAACGAATCCCATAATTTTCAGGGATGGTTACTTCCTCTTCGAACCATTTACGTGCATTATCTGTTACTGATAATTTCATTCCTGCATCTCCTTATTGATTCATTTTATCGTCTAATATATCTACATCTTCGGTTTCCCCAATTACTAATAAATTATCATTTTCTCTGACATATTCATCTGCTGAAGGTGAAACAACGACTGAACGATCAAAGCGTCGAATTGCTACAACTGTTAGATCATAACGTTGCCTAAAATTCAGCTCCGCTAATGTTTTATTAAAAAATTTGGGATTAGAAACTCGAATTTCTGCAAGAGAAAATTGATCCGATAGTTCTAAGTAATCCAATATATTTTTTGAAACAAGATTATGAGCAATACGAATCCCCATATCTCTTTCCGGGTGAACCACACGATCTGCTCCGATTTTTTCTAACACTCTTGCATGATATTCATTTTGAGCTTTAGCTAAGATGTTGGGAACTCCCATCTCTTTGACCATTAATGTAACGAGGATACTTGCTTGGATATCTTCACCGATTGCAATGATCACATGATCAAAATTTCTGATTCCTAGTGAACGCAATGTCATTTCATCTTGTGCATTTGCTACAACTGCATGAGTAGCGATATTCATATATTCATTGACTCGATCTTCATTGCTATCAATAGCTAATACTTCTTGTCCTGCTTCAACTAAGGTTCGGCAAATACTGCCACCAAATCGTCCAAGCCCGACAATTGCAAAATTTTGTTTCACTTGCTTCCTCCCTTACCTATTTTATTTAAGTATAGCAAAGGCTTTCTAAAAACGAAAGTACGCTTTCTTTTGTAGAATAAACAATTTATTTAACTAGTCCATGTTTGAAAGCATAAATAGCTGCTTGCGTTCGATCTTCTACTTCTAATTTTGCTAATATATTTGAGACATGGGTTTTGACTGTTTTTAAAGTAATAAATAATTCATCTGCGATCTCTTGATTGCTTTTTCCTTCTGCTATCAGCATCAGGATTTCATTTTCGCGTTTTGTCAATTCTTCATGAAGAATTGGCTCGTTTCTCTTACTTATTTTTTCCATCATTTTTGTTGTTACTTCAGGTTCTAGCACTCGTTCCCCTCTTTGAGTTGCTCTGATCGCATCTGCAATTTCATGAGCGGTAGAAGTTTTTAATAGATATCCCGCTGCACCAGCTTCAATGGCTGGATAAACTTTTTCATCATCGATAAAGCTGGTCACAATAATTATTTTTGCTTCAGGCCAGTCTTTTAAAATAGCTTTAGTTGATTCAATCCCATCCATTTCTTCCATAACAAGATCCATCAAAATCACATCAGGTCGTAATTCCATTGCTTTTTCATAGCCTTCTCGACCATTTTCTGCTTCACCGATCACTTGAATGTCTTCTTGAATCGATAAATAAGAGGAAACTCCTAAGCGAACCATTTCATGATCATCTACGAGTAATACTTGTATCATTTTCAATTATGCCTCCTTGATCAAAGGAACTTTGATCTCAATACTGGTGCCTTGTCCTTTAAAACTAATAATTTTAACTGTTCCACCAATACCTGCTACTCGTTCCCTAATATTATTTAATCCATAACTACCTGTTTTCGTTTCGTTCATATTAAATCCGGTACCATCATCAATCACTCGTAACAATAAGTTATTATTGATTTTGTGTAAATAGACTTCTAATTCATTTGCTTTAGCGTGACGTAAGGTATTCGATAATAATTCTTGCACGATACGAAAAAGATGATCTTCAATCGAATTGGACAATTTTACGTCTTCGATCTCCCATTTCAATGAAATTTGAATTTTATTTTGTAGTTCTTTTAATAATTGCTCAATTCCTTGTTTCAAACTCTTCTCCTCCAGATTCACTGGGCGAAGATGAAGTAGGAGCGCGCGCATTTCAGATTGAGAAGCATTGATGATATCAGCAACCATACGTAATTGTTTGCGAAATATTTCTGAACTATCTGTTTTTTCGGCTTGTTCTGTTAAAGCAGACATCATCATCATCGCTGCAAATAATTGTTGTGAGACAGAATCATGGAGCTCCCGGGCTAAACGATGCCTTTCTAGTTCTAAGATTTCCTCTCTTGTCTGTCCATCCACATACTGGGGTCTGCTAGTGATAATTTGTAGTTCACTAGAAACTTCAATCATTTTTTCTTTTATTTTGGTTATTTCTTTATCAATATCTTGTACATAAATATCATCATTTGCACTGGGAATGGGTTCATTCAAATGACTAGACTCATAATTACCAGAAGATAATGCTCTTAATTTTTCTTCAATTTTACCATACTTTGCTTTTTGGATAAGTGATACTATCAAAAAAACCACTAATCCGACACCTAAGGCAATAGCAAACAAATGAAAAATCAGCGGCACATACAATAGTCTTGCACTTAAAATGGCACGCCACCAATTCGTTTGGTTACTTGCATAAAAATAAGTGAACAACGAAAACAAGATGATTAAAAAAGAAGCCGCTGAGGCATAGATTGCCATCATTAATTTTGATAATCTGCTCATCATACACGTATCACCTCAACGTCACCAAGTAATGTATTCGTGATGATTTTTAACCGTCTTGGGTTTTCATCATAATCGTTACTATAAATTTTGATGGATTCATTTTTTAATGAAAATTGTTCCTCTTCAAATAAAACATTTCCAACAAGTGTCGCATGCTCTAAACTGATGGCAATCCCTAAAGGTACCAAAATTCTCGTTCTGCCAATTCCTTTTCGCACAATAACGATATTATCATCCTTTGGTAACAATGTATTGCCAAGATCAATGATCGTATCCCCTGAAATTAAAGCAATATTGATGTCATCCCATTCATAAACATCATTACCAATACGTTGATTTCCAAATAATTGTTGTTTTTTTCGTTCATTATTATGTGTTTTTAATTGATCGGTTTGTACCATGATCATCTGTTTCTTTCGCCAAAAGGTATTTTTTGTTAGATCAATCCCAGAAATTTCAACCCCTTTTAGTCCGATAAACAAGATCGCAAATACTGCCATCAACCATAGTGCAGGGCTATTGACTAAACTAAAGAAAACGATCAAACTCCCTATAATCAATTGAAAATTTCGAAATCCAGATCGTGGATATTTTCTTAATGCTAAATATATGTTCAATGCACCAAACAATACGAGAAGAAGTAATTCTACGTTGTTCACAATTTGCCAAACTGCAAATAGTAATAATAAAGCCTCGACTACGATAAAAAAACGCCAAGAACTATTCATCTTTATTCTCCTTTCATGCACATTCTCATTCTATCATAGCTATTTTTTTAGAAATATACTATAGGACTTGAGATGTAAAGTTTGTCCTAAGTCAAATGGTTCTGGACACTCATTCCTTAGAAAAATAAATAAGCCGAAGAATCCCAAAAATCGGAGAAACGATTTTCTGATTCTTCGGCTTATTGCTCAAAGTTGTAGATGTCACAACTTCATTTTTGTTCAAGTATTTCTTATGCTTGCTCTACTTTAACGATTTTAACTAACATATCGCCACCAGGGGTAGCAATCGTTACTTCATCATTGACTAATTTACCAATCAAAGCTTGAGCAATTGGTGAATCATTAGAAATTTTACCAGAAAATGGATCAGCTTCTGCACTTCCTACGATTGTGTATTCTTCTTCTTCACCATCCGGTAATTCAATAAATGTTACTGTCTTACCAATTGATACTTCATCTGCATCAACACCGTCATTGTCAATGATTTGAGCAAAACGAATCATATTTTCGATTGTTGTGATTCGACCTTCAACAAACGCTTGTTCATCTTTAGCAGATTCATACTCTGAGTTTTCAGATAGATCACCAAATCCACGAGCGATTTTAATGCGTTCAATGATTTCTCCGCGTTTAACTGTTTTTAATTGTTCTAATTCTTCTTCTAGTTTGGCTTTGCCTTCTAGAGTCATCGGGTAAACTTTCTCAACCATGTATAACGTCTCCTTCTTGATCTATGGAATACCGCAAAAAGTAATCTTTTGAGGAATATAATCCAAAAAAGATTACCACGCTTTTCCTAAAATGTAAATGTTTTTCTATTTTAAATAAATAGTCGATGATACAAATACTATTCTACGAATTATTGACATATTTATCAACTAATTCCAAATGTTCTTCGTAAGTTTTTGCAAAATAAACATCGCCTTTTTTGATATCTGCCACAAAATAGTAGTAATCATTTTGAGTCGGCTCTAATACGGCTTCGATAGCTGCTTCACTAGGGTTATCAAATGGTCCAGGACCATAACCTGTGTTCGTATATAGATTATATGGAGAGTCGACAGCCGTATCTTTATAAGAGACCGTTTCTTTGTGTTCTCCCAAGGCATATAAAACAGAGATATCTGATTGTAAAGGCATATCTGCCTTGATACGGTTGAAAAATACTTGGGCGATGTTTTTACGATCGTTTTCTTTTATCCCTTCTTTTTCAACTAATGAGGCCAACGTCAGGACTTCTTGAACCGTCATATTTTTTTGTTTGATGGTTGTAAAATAAGGCTGTAACACGCTATTTGTCTTGTTTACCATCTGAACGACTAAATCTTTCAACGACATTTTTTTGTAGTAATCATAAGTAGCCGGGAACAAATAACCTTCTAAGCGATATTTGACATTTTGAGCTTTGCTCGCACTGTCCAATAAATCTGGGAATTTTTTATAAAGCTCATTGAAAAACGTTTCATCTTTCATCAAATCTAAAAATTCTTGTTTATCTTTTCCAGTGACTTTCGCTACTCTAGCAGCGATTTGTTCAATGTCGTATCCTTCTGGTATCACGACTTTGCCATCTGCTACTTTAGTTGGCTCTGAGGTGCCACCTTCTTGCAATTGTTTTCCGATCTCATCCAAAGTCATATTTGGTGCCATTTGATAATATCCAGCTTGAAAGCCAGTCATATTTTTAAATTTAGTATAGTAATTGAACACGATGCCGCTTTTAATCACTTGATCTTGTTCGAGTATCTCACCTATTTGTTTATTTGATGAACCGCTAGGTATTTCAATTTGAACAAGTTGATCATTTTTAGGATCCAATGGTTTCAACCCGCTATCCACATAGCGGTAAATGGTGAATCCAAGGACGCCTCCAATGATTAGCAACGTCAAAACGATCACTAAAATGATTTTACCAACGATTTTTTCTTCTTTTTTTCGCAAATTTTTTCTCTGATTAATGACTGCATTCTTTTCAGCAGATTGGTCTGATCTGTTTTTTTTCTCTTCTGGACGTTGTTTGTTTTCTGACAAAACAACTCCTCCTTACTATCAACTTCGTAACTTCATCTATTATACATGATATTTTGATTGACGTGAATTAATTTATTTAAATATTCTATCAAAATTGTAAGTAGTAAATCAAATGAAAACAGATTAAAATTAATATCAATGAATACAATAGTTATTTTAACTATGAGCGAAAATGAAAGGACCTTATGACACAATGATAAAAAAAGGCAAACATGCAAAAAAAAGGGGCATTTCCTTTTTTTCTATCATTCTAGTATTGCTTAGTATCAGCGTACTTTCCACCGGTATGATTATAGGATGGAGTATTTATACGAAAGAACAAGCTAGAAATGATTCCGATTCACTAAAAGCTAAACAGACATTATCGCTTACACCTGAAGAAAAAAAATTATCAGAAAAAATCAACCACCTGTTAATTAAACATGATTACATTGGCTCAATTTATGTAAAGAAAAATAATCATGTGATTTTTGAGCGTGGCTATGGTTATGCAAACAAAGAAAATGATCAGTTAAACCGCCCTTATCTTTACTATCAAATTGGCTCGATTCAAAAAGCGATGACAGCTCTGTTAATTCTCAAACAAGTAGAATTAGGACACCTTTCTTTGAATACGAAATTGGCTAAGTTTTATCCTCAAATTCCGAATAGTCAAAAGATTTCCATTGAAGATCTACTTTATATGAGATCTGGGTTGAAACCTACAGCTAAACCTACTACCCCATTATCAGATACAGAAGTCGTTCAATTTGCGGTTCAACATCTAAAATTAGTTGACTACCATACTTATCGTTATGAACCATTAAACTTTACAATTTTAGCGGGTATTTTAATCAACTTAACTCACCAACCTTATGAAAAATTAGTAGAGAATGAGATTATCAAACCTTTGGATTTGAAACAGACCGCTTTTTATGATCAAGTCAAAAACTCTCCGCATCATGCCCTTTCCTATCAGATGTCTGCTAGTGATGATTACTGGAAGCCATTAACTGAATCGCAAACAGCGATCCATAATGAATTAGGGACTGGAAATATCAGTATGTCGGTGCTTGATTTAAATACGTTTTTCACTAAAGTTTTATCAGGTAAAATGATCCCACAGAAATTACTTTTTACATTATGGAAACCCAGTCCTACTGGCCACCCATATCGTGGTGGTGTCTATTGTGGTAATGATTATGTTTTGGCACAAGGAAACATCAATCGTTTCCATTCAGTCGCTGTTTTCAAACGTGATTTGAAAGATGCGGTTGTCATGGAAAGTAACGACCAATCAGATAAAAAAATAAAATTAACTGCTCTAGACTTGCGAAATCGAATTTATAATTTAATTGAAGGGTCCAAGATATTAGAAGAAAATTAATCCTGAAAACGAAAAAGATTATCGTCCCAAAAATTAAGTACGTCATAGTTCAAAAATTTTTTTATTAAAAAAATCGCCATGCAAAAGTTAGAATGTTATCTGACTTTTGCATGGCGACTGTATTTAGCCGACTATCATAGTTCTATTTCTCAAAGTTTAAGATTTCGTTCCATCCACTTTTCAAGTGTACGAATAAGAACTGTCGACTCTTATTATTCACTATATTTCAGTTTTTAAATAGCTTTTCATACCACTTAATACATCATAATTTGGTAGATAACCAATAGACTGAATCTTAGAAATATCTGCTAATGAATCGTGAATATCTCCTGAACGTTCTGGCTGATATTCTAAAGCTAATTCCGTCTCTAAAATTTGATCAATCGTCTGGATCAATGTTAATAATGTAGTTGCTTTTCCCGTTCCGACATTAAATTGTTGGCCTAAAGCCGCTTCTTTGTTAGCTACCAGAAGTAAAGCTTGGATCACATCATCGATATAGACAAAGTCTCTTGATTGGCTACCGTCTCCATATAAAGTAAATGACGTTTTTTCTCCCGCTAATTGTTTTTTATAACGATCAACTAAGATTGAAATCACACCACTGTAAGGTGAATTTGGGTTTTGGTTTGGTCCGTAAACATTGAAGAAACGAACTGCACTTCCTGGAACATCATATAAATGACAGTAATCCAAAACATATTGTTCAGCTGCAAACTTATCGATTGCATAAGGGGTTAATGGACGAATAATGGATTCCTCTTTTTTTGGTAAAGTTGGTTCATCCCCATAAACTGCTGCTGAAGAACTAAATACGATTCGTTTTAAGTTTGGTTGATATTTCCGGACCAATTCTAACAGCATCAGCACACTTTCAAAATTAACTCGATGTGTTTCTACTGGTCGGGCAACCGAATCTGCCACACTAGCAACTGCCGCTAAATGGAAAATGTAGTCAAATTGATTGGCACGGATGATTTCTTCCATCAATACTGAATCCGCTACATCACCTTCGATGAACGTGATGTTTCTATCCATCTCAAGATTTTCTACTTTTCCCATTGATAAATCATCAACAACAATCACTACATTTTCTTTACCTAAGTGATTGGCTAAGGTAGAACCGATAAAACCAGCCCCACCGGTAATCAATATTTTTTCCACTATTTTCACTCCAATTATTGATTTACATAAAAGATAAGTTTAGTGTAACACGTTTATTCTGAGAATACTATCTTATATATATGCCCTAAATAGAGCGATCATAGACTAATTGTTCCCTTTCCAATAGTTATCTCCTGTCTAACAAGAAAACCATACCATGCATAAAATATTCTAATAGTAGATAATATTTTTCTTATTTAAACGCTACTTCTTTGTTATTGCCTTGGCAGAAGTTGGTCAAGAATGTATTTCTCTATCACCTTTTGCAAGAATAAGGAACTGTGACAAGTCTTTTGTCACAGTCCCTCACTGTCTTCTTTATATTAATGATCTTTGACTAAGTATCGCAAATCTTTTAAGTCGCTCAAAAAACCACGATGGACAATCACTAAATAAATGATATATATCACAATATAGGCAACCATACTCATATAAGTGCCATCAAACCAAAGATTACTAAAAATGAATAATAAAGTTAGACAGGTTTCTAAAAACATTTTAGCACCAATTTTAATATTCATATCTCTACACAAGAAAAATTCAGCTAAATTACAACGGAATGCTAAACTAGCAAGTATTAATCCGACAGTTAAGTTTAAATTCCCTATGATGAAAATGACGAATAGAGAAAGAAGTAAGGATAAGGTCAACGTCAAGACGTTTACCATTAGAATCGTTTTTTCTTTACGCAATGTCTTCAAATAGGTATTGATTAATAAGGACATTCTTCCTTCATAGATAACGATTGGAAATAAGATCCCCATGAATCTTAAACTAACTTCATATTCAGGTAGCCACATGCCTAAAACGATTTTTGCTGGAATATAAAAAATCAAAATAGCATACGTCAAAGGAACAAATACACCTCTTAGTGTTTGAAATAAAGAGGAAAGACGATCTCGATTTGTTCTTCTTAAAAGCGGGAACATGACGATCCCCACCGCATTGATAAAGGTCAAAAACATATTAGAGATACTTAAAGTAAAAGATAATTTACCAAAAGTCTGGATTGACCATTGTTGTTGAACAAAGAAACGGATCGTACCCATAATTAACATACTAGCAATACTACTCAACATTAATTTGCTACCAATATTAATGTTATCTAAGATTTCAGGTACTAGTTCTTTTAGACCAATCATTTTAACTTGCAGCATATCTTTTATTCGGGTCATTCCCCAAATTGTAATCACTAATTTTGAAATGATATCCATAATGATCAACCAGTAAAATTCCCGCCCACCTGTGGCAAAATATATACCGATTAAGACAACATATAAATAGCGATCATTTCTTGATAACTGGGCATACTCTTTAATCCTATTTGTTGATTGGAAAATATAGAGAATAAATGTTTTAACGATGGTCACTACAGAAACAACAGCTGTCAAAATCAAGATCAGTGCTTGGTATTCTCCAGGCATAAAGAAGTAAGCCCATAAAATAACGAAAATCGAAACAAAAAATTCAAATATCGCTAAATACCAAAACTGCGATCCTAAAGAACGTTTATCAATGTCTTTGTACTCTTCTCCACCGATTTTCAAGTAAATACCATCAATCCAACCAAAATGTAAGAATCCTACATAAGAAGAGTAAAAGACATAGAGTTGCCAATAACTATATTCAGTCACTCCTAATAATTTTGGAACAAATAAATTTAAAAGGACAGAAATACCTAATGTAGCAAAGTTAGCTGCTACGGTATAATATAGATTTTTTGCGACAGCTTTTGCTTTATGGTTCATGCTGATACCTCACTTTCCTGACTTATATTTTATAAGATGATAGATATCAGTACCAAAATAAAATTTACGCTTATAGCGGAAGAAAGAAGCAAGAATTGTTGATAACTGTTCCTTTTCTAATATAGCAATACGCATTTCTAGTTCATCAATCATTGACAAGAGCATTTTTTGTTTCTTCTCAAAATCATCTATATCAGTTAAATTAGCTAAATAGTTATTGGCTGCATGTACACGTTGCAATCTTCGTCGTAACGTATTTAGTCTTTTTTGGTAGGCTGTTACTTTGTTTGCTTGGTCAATTTCTTTTTTAAAAGAGCTTTGACCATGTTTACGCCATTCAATCAACGGTTTTCTTAAGAGAAATAACCCATTGCTTAAAACAGCACTTCCCCACATGGACATATCATGGACTGCATTCTCCATTCTTGAAGCATAAAGCATCACATTCGCAATAAAGCTTTGGCGAATAGCATAGACACAGCCTGGACGTCTTAGGAATAAGTTGTTTTCATTAAAAACCACTCGTTCTTCTGATTGTCCCTCTATTTTTTCTGTATCAACCCGTTTTAACTCTTCTGCTAAACCACCTGGCTCTACTAATTCATGATAATCTGATACTAAAACTTGAACTTGTTGATTCGCAAAAGTACGACTCATTTCTTCAATCTTTTTTTCATGCCAAATATCATCTTGGTCACAAGTAAACACAACATCTTTACTTGCTAGATCCAGCAGTTTAAAAAAGTTTTTTCGCCATCCAACGTTTTCTTCATTAACAATCAATTGCCAGGTAGCCTGTAACTGATTTTCTTCAATGAATCTTCGTACAATATTGACTGTCTGATCAGTTGAACAATCATCTTTTATGATAACTTCATCAATTTTTTGAGATTGATTTTTCAAAGAATTGAGCTGTTCTATAATATTTTTTTCGCCATTATATGTAGCCATTACAACAGTTGTTTGCAGTTTTTCACGCATTTACTTCACTCCTTCTAAGATATAGTATTAAAGATGCTACTTTGTTGTTTCGTCTTACTTTTTGTAACCATTTCGAGAGGCTATTTTTCGTAAAAGTTATACGGATGGTGTGTCACGCGTTCATTTTCCGGTGGCATTGTCATGTAATCTCCGTAACGCAATGTAAGAAAATCTCCTCTATTTTTGATAGCCATTACTTTGTGTCCTTCAAATTCGACGTCTTCATATTCAGTAAACCATTGCGTTGGAAAAACACCCCAATCAATATGGATCCATTCTAAATAACCACATGTGTCCGTATCTCCAAATCGGATTTTTTTAGCAGCTTCTTGATATTTTTTTTGCCAATAGACATTATCTCCGATTTTCAATAATTTTTTATGATGAGGATAACGCACTACTAATTTTACGATTGCTTTCAAAAAATCAAAGCTTCGAGCATAAGCTAATCCCAAAGTGTCCATTAAGTTTAGACGATAATTCTCTGTTGTCTCTCTTAAAGCTTGACGTTCTGTAGCAGAATCTGGAATGCCGTCAATAGGAAAAATATCAACAAAAACGCCTAAATCAGGTTCTTCCCCACTAAAAAACTGCTTTGTTTTAGCTACAGTTTTTGGGTCAATCACTTTTGCAAATGGATATCTAAAATTTTCTCTTGTTTCAAAGGACAACAACTTGTAATTTGTATCATTTTTTAAGATCAAAAGCAATTCTTCATAATCTGGTCGGGGCATCACGATATCAATATCATCATCCCAAGGGATAAAACCTTGATGGCGTTCAACACCAATCAGACTTCCATAAAATATGGTATATTTTAGGTTGTTTTCACGACAGATTTTATCAATATAAACTAAAATATCAACTGCTTTTTTTTGTACCTCTGCCATTGTTAATTCTCTCATAAGAAGTCTCCTATATCCAATTAAATTTTTTACTAACGAACGGGAATATTTATTTGCCTTTGATCATCAAATTGACCAATAATAGAAAATATCCTTGCATCCTTTGTTTCTCTGCAAGGATTTTTCCTATTACCTTAATTATTTTTCCAGTCTGTTCAATTGTTTTTGTTGATCGAAATCATATTGAAGTTTTCCTAAATACAACCAGAAAATAAATGTTGCAGAACGTCTAGTTAGTATAATTTCAGTAATCAATAAACTAGAGACTAAGATGATCAACACAATTTGATTATCTATCAGAAATTCCAGATAATTTTTTTGCTTTGTAGCAAATAGAATCCGCAAAGACTGCCACATTTTTGATAGTAAAAATAGGACAAAAACAATTGTTCCAGAGATACCAGTTGCTGCTAATAGATAGAAAAAGGCACTGTGAGGTGTTTGCCCCGTTTTAGCAATATGAGTCTCTGGGATTTTAGCTTTGGCAATTGCCACAAAACCTTTTGGTGTTGTTCCGAAAATGGGTTCAAGTCGCATCAATTCAGTTGCACTTTTCCATAAAGCAAAACGACTGTTAGAAATATCTTTATTTTCAACAACATCCGGTCTTTCGGTAGTGACCAATTTTTCGTCAGGAATTTTTTTCTCTGAATCTTTTTCAAAAAAGTCAACGACCTTAGGACTTGTGATTTCCACACGGTTTGCTACATTGACGTAACCTGTTTTCATCAATGATACGCCACCAAAAACAACGGCTGAACTAATCGCAGCTAGGACTGTTGCTCCTACTACTTTCAATACTAACGATTGATTTTTTTTCGACTGATAAAATAAGTAAAAGAAGAAAACACCAAAAAAGGCCGCAACTACCAATTGGATCATACCAGATCTTGAACCTGAGAGAGAAATATAGCTAAATTGAACAAACATAACAAAAATAGAAAGAACTTTCACCCATAGCTTTTGATTAAAAATAGCTTTTCTAAGGGCAAAAATAATACAAACCAATGAAATAGTTGTCGCATAGTTTGGATCAACAAAAATCCCATAAAGACGATTTTCAAAAAAACCGATTCGCATGCCATAATACAATGATTTAACTGGCGTAGAAAAACTTACACGAGCAAAAAACAAATAAAGAGAAAATAGGACAAGTGCAGACCAAACAACTAAAAGAATCGTTTCAAACACAGTAAATAGTTTTTTGTTATTTTCTCTTCCCACTTCAAATACACAAAAGAAAAAGATACATTGCCAAATAATCAGTTTGATGTTTTCCGTGAAAGCATATTCTCGATTCAACAATGTACTGATTGCTAGAATCACTATAAAAACAATTAACCAATATTCAATTTTTATTTTCTTTTTTTCGAGAATCATTGGTAAAAAGTGGCTAAGGAAAATGACTCCTGATAATAACATGATAATCATCGAAAAGATGGAATCGATTTTTGGTGGTAGTGTGGAATAAACACTAACCATCCGACAGATTAAGACAAGCTCAAAAAAAACAATATAGGGCAATGCTATTTTTTGTCCTATACTATGGAATTGCTTTGAAAATTTAGTAAACATTTTATCCTCCATTAGTATAAAAGATCAATCACCGTAACGGTTAATCTTTAGTTTTAGTTATATGTTTCCTTCTAAATTCTACTGGAAACTTATATAAATGTAAGCTAATCATTAAGAGTAATGTAGAAAACTTACGACTCTTGGTAAATATCTCATTCTCCATAATGAATCGAAAGTTATGTCTTAAATAACTTACGATTTCTTTTGTTTCCGGACGATCCGTTACGTTTGCTACTATAATCTTATCGAGAACTAAAAAGTTAGCAAAACAAACACGTTGATGTGCTGCTTTTTTGATTTCTTGACTTCGGTCTTTGAGCTTTATTTCATTGTTTTCCCAAGCTTCAATAAATTCAAATTGTTTTTCTGAAAAACTTTCTGTATTGATACTTCCAAGACGATGATAATAATAGTACTTTTGTTCAGAGTCAATGGCTACTTTGTGGCATTGATTCAATAAATCTACAATAATAAAAGAATCTTCATGATATTTTCCCTCTGGATAGCGGATAGTTGAAAACAGTTCTCGCTTATAGAGTTTGTTCACTGCATGAACAGAGATGATATTTCCTTGTAAAATTAATAATAACGCTTCTTCAGCGGTTACTGTTTTTTTGATTGTGGGTTTGATTATCGGATCTTTTCCCTCGTAGACATCATAAATACCACAGATCGATAAGTCTGCCTCTTCTTTGATGATTGCTTTATATAAAAGTTCATACATATCTTCTGCGATATAGTCGTCACTGTCAACAAAGCCCAAATATTTTCCTTTGGCTACTTCGATTCCCGCGTTTCTTGCACTACTCAATCCACCATTTTGTTTGTGGACGACCCGTACACGAGCATCCTTCTTTGCATAGTCATCACAAATACGTCCACTATTATCAGGTGAACCGTCATCCACTAAAATCAGTTCAAAATCGGAAAAAGTCTGAGCGAGAATGGAATCTACACATTTTTTTAAATATTTTTCAACTTTATAAACAGGTACGATGATACTAATTTCACACATGTATTTCATCCTTAACTAACTGTACTGTATGCTTCAGTGATTCTTCTAGACTAAAGATCGGGAACCAGCCAGTATCTTTAATTTTTTCATTATTTAAAATAGCCGTATTTGCTTTAGAAAAGCCTTGTTGTTCAATTGCATCAGGTAATTCAAAAATGACTTGCTTCCCACTAATTTCAGCAAGTTTTTGAGCAAGCTCTTTTAGATGCAAATCAAAACTGTCATTAGAGATGTTATAAGCTTCTCCATTCTGACCGTGAATAAGGAGATGAAGCATCGCTGAAACAGCATCACCTACATAAATATAGGAAAAATACTGGTTTCCTTCACTCTTTAATACAATATCTTCTTCATGCACTGCATTCAAGATAAATTGAGAAGAAGCCTTAGAGTCAGATAACAGCATCGTTGGGCCAAATGTACGGCATAATCTTGGAATCACAATATCTAATTGATGCTTCGCAATATATGCCTGACAAAGGGACTCACTGACTCTCTTACCTTCCGGATAGCCGGCACGTAAAGTATTGCAATCAATATAACCACAATAATCTTCCGAAAACTTTTCAACGTCTCCACGATTTTCGCCATAGATCTCTACAGTTGAAAGGAAAAGCACTCTTTTCGGTTCTGTTGCTACAGCATGTTTCAATACTTGTTCTGTACCAGCAAGATTCGTCATAATCGTGCCAATTGGATCGGTTGCATAAGCTTTTGGATGGGTATTGCTTGCACCGTGGATGATATAGTCAGCCTTAATAGAAAAAGGCAACGGATCTGTCACGTCTCCTTCGATGATCTCAAAATTTTGATCAGAGATATACGGAGAGAATCGTTCTTCCAATCTTTGACGATTTCTTCCCATTGCATATACTTTAATATTAACCCCTAAATACTGGTTTGCTAACATTAACGTATCGACTAAAAAAGAACCAATCATACCTGAGGCACCAATCATGAGTAAAGATTGACCATCCAAACTTTTTAAATCAGGAGTATGTTCGACTACCTTCAGCAAATCATCTTTATATAGTGGATTATTTATTAAAGACATCCTCTTCACCTAATCTTTCATTTTTAAATATGCTTTGAAAAGCTCTAAATCATCGGTTGTGGTCAATTTGATATTTTTATCAGAACCAGCCGCAAAATACAAGGTTTCACCTAAGTCCACCATCATCGTATTGGTATAAGATGAGTCTGTCATTCCAATATTTTCTTTGACCGCCCGATTATAAGCAGATAGTAATTTACCATATTGGTATGCTTGTGGTGTTGAAACACGTCGTAACGTATTACGATCCACATATTGTTGTGTCGTTTCTTCGGTTTTCTTAATAAAAATCTGTTCATTATACGGTAATGAAGTCACACCATTTCCATATTCCTTACATTTCACAATCACATCTGATAGGACGAGTTCATCCACCAATGGACGGATACCGTCATGAATGATAATTGTGTCATCATCCTCTGAATAATCTTTTAAAAATTGTACACCGTTATTGATTGATTCTTGTCCTTTAGATCCGCCAGTAATCACCCATTGGACTTTACTGATATTGAACTCTTTGATATAAGCCCACATGGTTTCTTCCCAACCTGATTTACATACAACAAGAATTCGATCAATCTGTGGATGGTGTTGGAATGACTCCAATGTATAAATAATGATGGGCTTTCCCTCGATATTAATAAATTGTTTTGGTATATCCTGCCCCATTCGTTTGCCAACGCCACCGGCAATAATTATAGCTGTAATCATATGAGATAAATTCCTTTCTTTTATGTGTATTTATACTAAATAGGTATTGAAAACTTGCCTATTATTTCACTATCCGTTCAATAAAAACCATATTTAACCTTTTACATTTTCTCACAACTGCCAATAACTTTCAATGTTTTCCACTGAGCCTCGGTGAAATATAAGTATTATACAAAAAAACAACACATCAAAAGAATGATAGAACATTCGATTGATGTGTTGATTTATTTATTTTTAGTTTACTTTTTGAACATACTTTTTATTTGCAGTCACATAACCATCAGCTGTTTTTAATCGTGGAAGTCCTGATGGGGTATATTCGATTGATTGGATCTCTACGATCGTTCCTTTGCTAATTGCAGCTCCTTTTTGCGTAAAACTGAGATCTTTATAGTAGTAATCATTCATCAACAGTTGAACTCTTTTAGGATTCGTCACAAAATAATTATCATTTGCATTCGCAGCAGCTGTAACATACCCTTTATTAGCTGTAACATATCCCTTATTGGTTTTTAATCGTGGGATTCCACCAGCTGTATACTCGATACCTAAGACATCGATCACCGTACCTTTCGCAATTGCGGTACTTGGTTGTTTAAAGTCTATGTCAGAATAATAGCGATCATCCCTCAACATAACAATTTTTCTTGGATTTTCGATAAAGTAATTATCACTGTCACTCACTAATTGTGTTACATAACCTCTATTTGCTGTCAAATAGCCTTTTGCCGTTTTTAACCGTGGGATTCCACCACTTGTAAATACCACATTTTGGACTTCAATCAATTCATTTTTAGAGACTGCCTCCCCTTTTTGACTGAAATTGACATCATGATAATACGTATCATTTGTCTTCATGACCACATATCCTGGATTACTATAATAATAGTTTGAGATATTATCTGGCACTTCTTGCACATACTCTTTATTAGCCGTCAAATAGCCATCGGGCGTAAGCAATCGCGGTACTTGACCTTCACGGTATACGACACCTGTAACAGATACAAGCGATCCTTTCGTCACTGCTTTTCCTTTATGGAGAAAGTCTGTGTCTCGATAGTAAGTATCATTGGCTTTCATGACGATTCGAACAGGGTTTTTCGTATAGTAATTATCAATTGATGCTACAGTTGCGATCACGTAGTCTCTATTTGCTGTATAAAAGCCTTTATTTGTTTTTAATCGAGGTATTCCACTCTTTGTTTTTTCAATTCCCGTTACTTTGATGACCGTACCAGCTGAGACTGATTCTCCTGGTTTTGTAAACTCGACATCTTGGTAAAAACGATCATTTGTCTGAGCAATGACTTGTCCTGGATTTGTCATATAGTACATATCAGAGATATCACGATACTGTTCGACCAAATTTTTATTCGCAGTCAAATAGCCATTTTTTGTTTTTAAACGGAAAATACCAGAGTCCGTGTAAGCTAAGCTTTCTACTTCCACCACTGTACCTTTCGTGACTTTATTCAAACGCTGGGTAAAAGCTGTATCTGCATAAAAATAATCATCGGTCTTCAAACGAACTTTTTTAGGATTCGTTGTAAAATAAGAATCAATATTGCTTTGAGCCGCTACAACATATGATTTATTTGCTGTTAAATAACCGTGATCTGTAAATAAGCGTGGAATCCCACTAGCGGTTGTTTGAATACTTTTCACAGTAACTAAAGTATTTTCTTTAACAGTCATTCCAGGACTGGTAAAATTCACATCATTGTAAAAACAATCATCCTTCTTGAGGATGACTCTTCCAGGATTTGTCGTATAATATTTATTTAGGTCAGGTCCGGTTCCTGTATTTGGCGTTCCAAAAAAAGAACTGTAAATCATCGACATGTCAAAGGGACGTGATTGATAATTAGCCAAACCTGGGAAATACATTTTAGACGACCACTGCCAAGCGCCATAATCATTGTTCCACTGCATCGATTGTGTTGGAGTATAAGGATATTGTGCGACCCATATACGTTCTTTATTAAAGGGAGCAGGATTGATGTACCCACTATCTAGCCAGCCTCTACTAAGATATAGTGCAGCATTAGAATACCCAAGATTTTTTAGTTGTTGATTAAAAGCCAGAGCATTTTTTTGCGTATCGCGTCCGTTGGAAATCAAGTTTGGGTCTTCTGCGTCATCGAACATGATCGCATTTTTGGGCAAACCGAATTTTGACGCTGCTTGTGCAAAATATTTTGCCTCTGCTTGAGCCGTCTGGACAGATGTATACAAGCTATAATGATAAGCGGACACGCTTAGTCCTGCAGCTTTAGCATTGTTGATTTGACTTTGCGCATACGGATTAGTATAAGATGTTCCTTCAGTGAGCTTGACGGTTACTCCCGTAACCCCGTAACTTTTAATTTTTTGATACTCAGCAACAGAGATTGTTCCATTCCAACTAGCGACATCAATGAAGTCTTTTCTTGGTAAATTAGGATTATCGGCATATACACTATCAGGTTCCCTCATTCTCGTCATAATCCCATACTGACTGCCAGACGGTTGCATGGCATAAGTACCTTTTTTATGGTTTGTCCCTCTTTTCCCGAGTTCAGCATCTTCTCTTGAATCACCTTGACTAGCATCTGGTTGGACCTCGGTAGAATCACTCGTAGAATTGGCGGTCTCGGAACCCGAAGTGCTGGTACTTTCTTGAGTGGGGATTGTCGAGCTGCTGGTCATACTGGATTCTGTCGAAGAAGTCTCAGCCGTAGATGTTTCCGTAGTTGTCGAACTATCCGATTGTTTTGTATCGTTAGTTGTGGTAAGTGTTGCTGAATCATACGAGTCGTTCATTTGCTTTTCTTCAGTTCCCACTTCATTCATAGCCTTCTGTTCTTGACTAGATTGAGAAGTTTTAGCTATATTTTCAATTGCATAAGTATTGGAAATAGAGCTATTTAATAATAATGTACATAAAAGTACACCAGAAAAAATCCGTTTCATCTCTTTTCTCCTTCATACTGTATCGTTTACTTTGTAAGCTTTTTTAGTATCAACAAGAACAGCTTCATGATGAGGCTGTTGTTCTTCTTCAGGGGGCAATTGCATGTAGTCACCAAAGACCTGTTTCAAATAGCGGTCATATCCAACAGGAATTGGCATTTTTGTCTCTTCAAAGGGAACAACAATCGCTGATTTAAAATCTTCCAAATGGTAAATATTTCCCATATATTTAGGTCCGACACATAATTCTGTGACATAAGGTGTCGATCCGAATGAGTACTTACTCATTTGTTTTTCTGCAAAACGCCAAATCTTATAGCGGATTTTGGGCGAAGAGAACGTACTTAAAAGCACCTTGCTACCTGTTGCCATCATTCCTCCATGTTTTTCGGGCACAACCTGAGAACAAAACAATGCATAAACGAGCGCCCACATTTTTTGGATTTTCCGTTGCGCACTTTTTTCAGGCGCACCGTCCAAAGGAAAAATATCAATCGGTATACCATGAGGAATAGCCATTCCTTCTTGATACGTTTTGACAAATGTGGTATTTGCATCTCGAATGGTCATAAATGAATTATGATCATTGTAATTCTCAGAAGCAACCAATAGCGGATAGCGTTCAACATCAGCATATTTTGGCCATAGTTCTTTTATTTTTTCATAATCTTGTCTAGGCATAAAAAAATCCAAGTCATCATCCCAAGGAATAAAACCTTGATGACGGATAGAGCCAATACAGCCACCACCACAAAAATAACAAAGTAGGTCGTGTTTATTACAAAAATCGACAAAATATTGAGCGATTTCTAACACTACCTGCTGGACATTTCTTAATTCAGGATCATTACTATACATACTTACAGCTCCCTCTATTTTTATTTTATCATAACTATTTTTTTATCCGAAATAGAATCTGTCTAAATTTGCAAAAAAAGAGTGTGGGTCAAAAGGAAAACCTAAAGACCCAAACTCGAATAAATAGTGTGTTAGAAGAAACTTTTATCCTAACACTTTTATAAATGTGAGAATAAAGCCATGACAGCTGTCACTGCTTTTTTATTTCGATTGAAAAGCAAATGATATCACCCTGCTATTCCGGTCGCTTATTTAATACACTCGTTTTAGTGTTGCCATCAATCCTGGCATCTTTATTTCAACAAAACTTCCGATGCGTACAGCAGTTAAAAAGAATGAACAAGGCAGGTTATACAATTGCTTCGTTACTTTTTTTACTGTAGAGTCGGTGCAAGCAATTTTTTTCGCCTCAACAATAGTTGGATCCGTTAATATTTGCTTTGCTTCAGCTTTTTTTTCTTTTGCTGTCCGTGTCGAAGTGCCATAGATAGAAAAGATGACCGACGTCGTTCCTTTTAAATGGAGAGCTGCCATTCCTGGCTTATCGACTTCATTCGTCACTTCATTTGCTAATTGGTAGAACTCTTTGAAGGTACTAAATTTATTGGGACGGTACTGATTCGTGATTCCTTTGCCACCTTCAAATTCATAAATATAAGAAATCTTCGGGTTCATCAGGACATTTTGACAATATTTATAATAATGCAAATTAAAAATACGGTCTTCACAGCTATTGTATCCTTTAAAAAGAAGCTGATTCTGTTTTAAAATATCCCTTCGATAACATTTATTCCAAACTACATACATCAACTGATCGTTCATTAATCGATACATGTCTTTTATAAAACTATCATGACTTTGATAATGATGCTCCGTCACTAAATTTTCTTTTTCTGAAATAATCTGTTCTCCGTCCATCGTTCGAAAGATAAATGAACTAACGATCAAATCGGTGTCTGGATGTTTAGCTAAAAGCTTGTCATAATCAGATAAAACTTCTTTTTTCGGCGTATCATCCGCATCAAAAAATAAGATGTAAGTTCCTTGGGCTTGCATAATCCCTTCATTTCTTGCTAAACCAGGCCCTTGATTAGCCGTTGTGATCAGTCGAAATTTAGGGTCGTTCTCAATAAGTCTCGTAATGATTGCTTCCGTTTGATCTGTCGAACCATCATTGATTAACAAAACTTCATAATCAGTAAAATCAAATTCTTTTAAAGATGCGATCGTACGAGCAATCGTGCTTTCAGCATTATAAATGGGTATGACGATACTAAATTTTGGGTTACTCATTTTTCACTACCTCTCAACTAGCGAAAGATTTTCTCTTTTGGAAAAGCAATCTCTGCCAATGAATGAACATTCTCATCTTCTTCCAAGCCTTGAGAAGACATCTTATCAAAAAGAATTTTAATGGTTTGTAATAATATTTTTAAATCGAGCAATAAAGAATATTTCTTGATGTAAAGTAAATCAAACCGTAATTTACTGTTGTAATCTGATACGTATTTCCCATAAACTTGCGCATAACCCGTTATCCCAGCACGTACATTGTGTCTCAAATAGTAATAAGGATTTTCCGCATTGAATTGATCAACAAAGAAAGGACGTTCTGGTCGAGGACCAACGATCGACATGTCTCCCTTTAATACATTAAAGATTTGTGGTAATTCATCAAAACGAACTGCTCGGATAAATTTACCCACTGGAGTGACACGAGCATCGTTGCTCTTAGCCAAAACAGGTCCTGATTTGGCTTCTGCAGTCGCAGTCATCGAGCGAAATTTATAGATTGAAAATTCTTTTTGATTTTTAGTGATCCGAATTTGTTTATAAATAACCGGACCCGGTGAAGTAACTTTTACTAAAATAGCAGTTAATAACATGAAAGGTGAGGCTATGATCAGTAAAATCAACGAAACGATAATATCAAACAACCGCTTGAATAATTCATATTCTGGTGGAATTCTGAATCCTGAAGCTTCAATAATACTTTCATCTTCAAAGTTCATGATGTTTGGATTGATCATCGTTAAGTTTTCAAATGTCGTATTGAGAAATAATTTCTTCTCATTTTTTGTCACTAGTTGATAGATTTTTACTTTTTCTGCTTCTTCAATATGTGAAGCCAGATAGACGATATCCATTTGATCAATCATTTTTTTCACATTTTCATAGTAGTGATCGATGACAACCGCTTCTACTTTATGCTTATTATTTTTTTTAGAACTGAAATTTTGTATGGCCGGTGCCACATCTTTTTCTGATCCAACGATCACGACTTTCTTATCACGACTGACTTTCAAGTACAACTTATAGATTAATATTCTGTAAAGACTCAATAAAATGGTCGCTAGCACAAATGACAGTAAAATTACGCCTCGTGGGAAAGCAAACCAGCGTCCAGCAAAGGTGACGACCATGATCCCCAATGTCATTAAGACTTGACCAATAACCGTGACAAACACGATATCGCTGACCGTTCGATTATAAAAAACATATACGCCCAATAAGATATTCAAGGCAATAAATATAACAGAAATAAAGATTGCTGAATGTTGAAAAGTTTCAAAATTCCGCATGGGTATTTCCCCATGAAATTTCAGTAAGAAACTGCTATATATGGCTACATTGTACATCAAAACATCCATTAAAATAATGAATATTCGTCTTGCAGCACTCCATTCCCCATTTTTATTCATATATACACTCCTAATCACAAAATAATGCACCTATTATCTTACCATAGCAGGGTTTAAAAGCCTAGTGAATAAACAAATTGTAACAGAATTACAAAAAACTACTGCTCTACAATTATAACGCTTGCTTTTAATATCTCATTTTACGAAAAAAACTACCATGCTTTCTTAACTGATTGCATGATAGTTTCTATTTTCATTTCTTAATTAATCTGGTCTTAATGAAAAATCTCCAATTCCTTCTTTTGTCAGATTATCGTTATAAAAAGGATCATGGTTGATATATCCTGGCCATTTCACTTGCATTTTCTTTATCTCACCTGCAAAACGTTTTTGCTTCTCAGGCGTATCTTCATAGCCTCTTGATTTTGATTCAAAATGATAAAGTTCAACTTGATGGGCATAAACGTTATATCGACCTAGCTCATAAATTTTCAGGCATAAATCCACATCATTGAAAGCGACTGCTAATGTTTCATCAAAGCCATGGACCGCATGAAAATCACTGGCTTTGACCATCATACAGGCAGCTGTTACCGCTAAGTAATTGACATCGATGACTAACCGACCAAAGTAACCACAGTGTGTTTGGTCATAGTTGTTCAACGCATGACCAGCAACGCCACCAATACCAACTAACACACCAGCATGTTGTGTCGTATCATCTGGGTAATAAAGTTTGGCACCGACACAGCCAATTCGATCAAATTGCGCATAGGCAACCATATTGGTCATCCACTCAGGCTCAATAACTTCCGTATCATTGTTTAAGAACAATAAATATTTGCCACTTGCTTTTTCTGCCGCTAGATTGTTGATCCTAGAATAATTGAAAGGTATATCGATCAATTCCACTATAAAACGTTCGTTTAGTCGTTGCTGGTATTCCTTAAATAGTTCCTGCATCTTAGGATCGGTACTACCGTTATCAGCAACAATGATCTCATAGTTGGAATAGGTTGTTTTGTCAATAATTGAGTCGATACATAGTTTTAAGTCATCATATCCGTTTTTAGTGGGAATAATGACACTAACTAAGTCTTCTTGCAGCACTTCATAATTGACCTCGTAGAAACCAGAGATTCGTCCAGGACGAACTTTTCCTCTAATTCCTCTACGATCGAGTGCATCAGTCAATGCCTTGACTCCAGAATCATAAATATAGCTCTTCGCTTCACCATTGCTGGCAGTAGATCCCGGAATCGTGCGCCAGTGATACAGTACTTTATCAATGTGATAAATGTGATCAGCTGGGATCTTCTCAGTGATTCGTAGTACCAAGTCATAATCTTGAGAACCTTCATATCCTTTTCTAAATCCACCGATTTCTTTAACTAAGCTGGTACGATAAACCCCTAAATGTGAAATATAATTATTGCCCATTAAAGTATCTGGTGACCAATCCGCTTTAAAATGAGGATCAAAACGCTGACCTTCCGCATCGATCTTATCTTCATCGCTATAAATGACATCAAGTTCAGGACGCTGATTCAAGACGCTTGCGACTTCAAACAACGCATAAGGCGGTAGTTCATCATCATTATCTAACAACGCTATGAACTCTCCTGTTGCCATTTCCAAAGCAGAGTTGGTCGCTAGACTGATATGCCCATTTTTTTCTCTAAAAACGACTTTGATTCGTTGATCTTTAGCTTGATACTTTTCTAAACATTTTCTGATTTTAGGATCAGTTGATGCATCATCACTGATACATAGTTCCCAGTGATCATACGTTTGTTTTAAAACAGAATCAATACATTTTTCCAGCCATTTGATTTCGACATTGTAGACTGGCATAAGTACTGAGATTAATGGACGATATTCAAATCCTTTAGCATCTTGACGTTGCTTTTGGAGATCAAACTGTTCATGACGTTTGATCCATTCGGTATAATCCACAGAAGCTGGTTTCATTTCAAACTTGACACGTCGGATCGCTTTTTTCACTCCGTGTGTCCGTGCATAATTGAATCCTTTTTGAAGCAATCTTTTTTTCTTTTCCCAGTTTGTTTCAAGGCCATCGTCATACGGATAACGACCATTCAATTTCACCGCAATCCCATTTTGATGGGATTTTGTTTGGAAATCTAAAATCGCTTTACCTCTCATTCTTCCAGATAATCGGATGTTGAAACCACTCGGTGTTTTCACATCCAGATTGTATAAATGATTGATATCCAAACGAACAACATTGGTGACTTCGGCAGATACTTTGTCCTTATCGACTTTAATGATCGGAATTTCTTTCGTCACCTCATCAACCGCCCAGCCAACAATCAATAAATCCCCAGTTGCTCTTTCACGAGTAATTCGGTCTATAAATACAGCAATCTCTTTTTTTTGCACGAGCTTTTGTTCTCCTTTATTAAAAATAAGTTCGTTCTTATATCTCGATAAACCAGGATTCGCCATTTTCAGCAACAGCTTCAATTAAAAAAGATTTTTCTCGTTCACATCTTATTTGCAATTCAAAACCAGCTTTTGTTCCCGCTGGCAATTGTTCCGCCTCATTTACTTCTGGCCGCTCAAACTGCAAGGCTTGAAAAAATGGTGCTTGGTTCACAGATAACTTATAGGATAACGGCTGACGTTGTGCGTTAGAAATTCCCCAACCATTGATTGTCAAAATTTTCGTTTCTGGATCCCAATGCTTGCTATCCACGCATAGAGAAATCGCCTTTGCTTGAATTTTCTTTGCTGTTTCTTTCGATCGAAGCTTGCGGTTTCTTGGTTTAATTGCGAATTCTTCCTCAGTTATCAGTTTACAATAACGGTCAGTCGTCATCTGTAATTCGTTAGCTAATTTTTCATTTGTCAATCGCACTTGTTCATTTTCTTTTTTCAGCGAAGTGATTTGTGCCATTAGACGTTGCTCTATCTGCGCTAAAGGTTTGACTGCCTCAAGTAGTTCTTTCATGGTTTGTGTCAATTCCCCGATAAACCGATAATGACAATGGATCGTCAATTCTTGACCTGCGACATCAAATAGAGTAAATTGTGGCGTTACTTCACCATCAAATAAATAGCAATCATTTTGTGTTTTGATTACTGCATTAGATTGGATGAAATCAATTTTGTTCCCCGCCAATTCCCCGCTAAATTCGATAAAACTTGGTTGATCAGCAAATTTAAAAATGACCGATTCGACATCCCCGGCAATTGGAAAAGTCAATGTTTGGTTTTCTCCCGTATAATTGTTGAAAGGATATTTTTGGGAGACTTCTTTGTTTGCAGTCTTTTGGATCACTTCCACCATTCGAACATAATTCGAATTTTGTGGTTGTGAGATGTGACTATTCTCAGTGTGTTTTTTCAAAGAAAAGAAGTATTGATAAACTTCTCCGAAAGGTCGCATTTTGAACTCATAGCGAACTGCTTCGGGTAATTCTTCATAAGTTGAATTTAATTCTGTGTCTCCGACAGCTAAGTAAAGGTAATCCTCAATATTAATAGATAAACCAGCTTTTTCAAACACTTTTTTAAAACCTTCGTGTGTGTAAAAAGAATTATGTGTTTCATCTAATAAGCCATAAGAAGCCCATGGTAACTCATTGTTGAATAAATGGATCAGCACAGAATTATGGACTAAATTCGGAAATGTGATTAAAATTTCTCCATCTTCGTTGAGAAATTCTCTCACTTTTTTTAATGTTTCAGCTGGGTTCACTAAATGTTCTAAAACATCGGCAAAAAGGATATAATCAAAGGTTTGCCCTGCATAATAGTTTGCCCACTCAAAACTTTCAATATCTCCATAAAAACCATCTTGTGAAAATTCACTGACAAAATCGAATAATTCTTTATCTAATTCGACGATACTTACTTGACAATTTTTGGCTCCGATTAAATGTTTGGTCAATCGGCCGTTTCCCGGTCCAAATTCCAAGACTTTGCTGCCTGGTTTAATTTGGGCAGCAATTTTCCCTACACTACTTTGTTCATCTAAGTCCATTTCAAAATCATACTTCATCGGCTAGATAACCTTCTTCCCATTTATGGTCTAAGACCACGATTCCTTCCCCAATATATGAACCATTAACAAATAAGTTCATATATTTTGTTTTGTAAACTAAAGGTACGGTGGCATTTTCTTCAAAAATTGCCACATCAAAATAATATTCACCAGCTAGCAGGCCTAGTTTTTCATATTCTAAATAGAAAACATTTTTGCCTTTTTTCCAAGGGATTTTGATGCCGTCCAACAGTGTATTTAAACCACAAACGTAAAAATTATCGACAGTTCGTAAGGCAATCCCTAAAACAGGATTCTTGATCGAATCATCTTTTACTTCATAGGTTACTTTGACATACAGTGTTTCGCCTTGATCAAGCACGTCAACAGGATTTTTTTCTTTATCCAATAATTCCGCACTCAGTACATCAACGATGTCAGGCGCTGCAAAACGTTCCATTTGATTTTTATTTCGATCAACTGTTTTGACTGATTTTTTCTTTAAAAAGTTTTCATAGTTCGTTGTGACATCCATGGTATCCCCATATTCAACCACTTCACCATTTTTTAGCCAATAGGATCGATCACAAAAACGGCGGATCGAACTGATGTCATGGGAAACGAATAAGATCGTTTTACCTGAGTTCTTGATTTCAGTAAATTTTTCCATACATTTCAACTGGAACTCAAGGTCCCCTACAGCTAAAGCCTCATCGACAATCAAGATATCTGGATTGACATTGATAGCTACCGCAAAGGCTAAACGAACAAACATCCCACTGGAATATGTTTTTACTGGTTGGTAAATATGTTCGCCGATATCAGCAAATTCAATGATGTCTCCGACCATTCCATCGATTTCTTCACGAGAAAAACCTAACACCATGCCATTCAAATAAATATTGTCATAGCCAGAATATTCGGGGTTGAACCCAGAACCTAGTTCTAATAGTGCAGATATTTTCCCTTCAATCTCCATTGTTCCAGATGTGGGCGTCAAAACGCCAGTAATGATTTTGAGCATGGTGGATTTTCCTGAACCATTTTCTCCGACAAAACCGATCATTTCCCCTTTTTTAATTTCCACATTGATATTTTTCAACGCATAAAAAACGTCATGGTAAGATTTTTTGAAGGGATTCAAAGCTTCACGAAAACGGTCAGATGGTTTTGCGTACATATTATAAGATTTTGTAATGTTTTTTAATTTAATCGCATATTCAGTCATATTCATACTCCTTACAGCACATCTGAAAAATGTGGTTTCAATCTACGGAACACAGCAGATCCAATAACGAAGATAGCTAGCGTAAATACCCAGAAATAGAGAGTATACATTCCGTGTTCCCAGAACCAAGCTTGTCCTAAGAAAGACTCACGATATCCTTGCACGACATAATAAAGTGGGTTTAGTTTTAAGATTTGAACGATCACTGGATTGAACTGACTTGGACTCCAAAGGATTGGCAATGTCCACATAACCAACTGTAGGACAATCGTGATCAATTGCATGATGTCTGGTAGAAATGGTTGAATTGATGCTGTCAACCATGTTAAGCCGGTTAAAAAAGCACACATACAGAATAAATAATAAATCAGTTGGAGCGTCATCCAAGTTGGATAGATTCCATGTCCAATAACCACCACTAAACCAACGAAAATAAAGAAAAGATGTGCATATAGATTCGATAAAATTTTCGTAGTTGGTAAAATGCGGATATTAAATACAACTTTTTTTACTAAATAAGTGTATTCTCTGAAAACTAACGTCGTTGATGTAAACGCGTCAGAAAAAAAGAACCATGGGATCATTCCCGTAATCAAATAAACAATAAAAGGATATTTTCCATCTGTCATCGCTGCCTTTAATCCAAAACCAAAGACCAACCAATAAATCAATACGGTAAAGACAGGATTAATGAATGCCCATAAAATTCCCAAAAAAGAGCCCGCATAGCGAGACTTAAAGTCATTCACTGAAAACTGAAGCAAGAGCTTTCTATTCTGGTAGATATCCTTCATAAATAAAAACAGATCTTTAAACATTTGTGTTCCTCCAAGCAAATTCTGTTAATTACAGTCATGTGCCATTTTACCACACTTTTACTCACGGACTGTGATATTCTTAGTTTCTTAATTTTCTATTAAGCAACTTTACGCTAACATTTTTATTTTACATAAGAAATAATTTAATTGCAATGAAGCAAAAAGCTAGCTGACCCAAGAATAACTTGTTTCAACTAGCTCTTATCTAAATATTTAATGTCGGCGTGCTACTCTTGATAAAGAGCCGTCTGTCGTTTCCCTCGTTTGTTGATTCGCTATTTTCCGCTTGCTTGCAACGTTTTTTAAATCATCATACCGGTGACTTGCCATTCCCAATAACAGATAGATGATAGGTACCCACGGAAAAGAAGTTAAAGTATCTTCCATAAAGGATTGGATCATCACCGCAAAGAATGCCCATAAAAAGGTTACTTGTCCATTCGATAAATCTGCTTTTAAGGTCAATCGACCTACATAAATTAAGACTAGTACCCCTGCGATGATGACACCCAGCAATCCATATAGATTTAAAAATGAATTATAACTATTGTGATTTCCTAAAAATTGATTTCCACGTTGAAAAATGAACGGTTTCATTCCAACCCAGACTTGTTCGCTTTTTTCTGAAATAGTCTCATAGAATTTCAACCAAATTTCTTCACGACCAGTAAAGAGATTTAGATGCTCGGAATGAGCTGCTAAGTAAGAAACTGGCAACGCAAAAATCGTGACAATCATGTAGGCTAAAAATGGCGCTCGTATTATTTTGAACAATTGTTTTGGCCAAATATCCAGTAAAACAAATACGATCATCGCAACTAAAGCACCTTTTGATTGACAGACCCAGATACCAATAATCCCAGCAATCACACTCGGAAATCCAACGAATACCCGAACATACCAGCGCTCAAATGAACTGGCAAACCCACTGATCAGTAAGGAGAGGGTCATTAAAGTACTACCAATCGTATTCGTGTTGATCCAAATATCGGAAACTTTATTATCAGGCAACCAAATACTTTCACCATCAGGAATTTTTATTTCAGTAAAAATGCGGTATAACGTAATGCCAAGAAAGACATAACATACTAAAATAAAAATCGAACGATCTAACTTATCAAACTGAATCCATTTAACCGTCAAACAAAAGACTATGATTAGCGGGATCAAAAGATCTACATTCATAGAACTTGCTCTTACTTCACGGAAATGATCAAACAGAAAATAAATAAGCATTGCCGCTGCTAAAAAAATAAAGTCAGCTCTTCGTCCTTTATATACGTTTAAAATAAATAAAATGACAATGCCAAACGTAACAAATTGCGCACTGTTGTCATATAAAAAAAGCGCTTGAGCATTGCCTAGGCCTGCTGTCCATACAAAATAAATAGCAGAAAGAAATAGAATCAGTAATCCAACACTCATTTTATTTATTAATTTTCCAATAACCGTCTGAATAATCTCCATCCTCCTTTCATACTGTTTTATTATACTGTTTTTTAAAAACAAACGGCAATGCTATTTTTAGATTAATTGATAAAAAACTCACTTTTAGTGCTTCATCCAGTCTTTTTAAAAGAAAAAACATGGAACCTAAAAATAGGTACTGAGCAATTTCAGAAGAAGCAGTAAAGAAATTTACTTCCTTACACTCCCATATCAATTACTCAATACCTAATAATTACTTTCTCAACCGCCTGTATACGACCATTCATCTACTTGGTTATCCGTATTATTCACAGCATTATTGGCTGTAGATGGATCGTTTTCAGGATAGGTTACTTCAAAAATCATATAACCATCTTTATCAGGACCGTATAGTTGAGTGAATTGTGCTTGGTACAATTGATTATAATCAGTTAACGGGCGTTTGCTGACCACGTATTTGATTCCAAGCTTTTCAGCATCTTTAAAGTTGAGGGTCACAGAAAACATATCTGGACGATCTAAAACAAATGAAGTTTTTTCTTTAGCAATAAAGGCACGTGTGTGGGCATATCGATTATAATATTTTTCATATTTTTTATCTGGATCAATTTTAGCCCATGCCTTCATGTCTGGATAAAAGCGTACCGAATTAAAAGCTTTTACGCCTAATGTTGGTGTAAAGTTATACAGCTCATCTTCTGTTAACCATACTTGTTGTGGATCTGCCTGATCAATTGCTTTTATCTCTTTTGCCAGAGTCTTTTCAAAGATCGCACCAGTTCCTTCTACAACTGGGTTCACAAAGAAACCTGAAGCTACAATCAAAGCGATAAACGAAAGATAGAACAATCGACAACGTCGGAACAGAATAAATGCCAGGATTAACGTACCAACAATCACGATCATAGTGATCTCAAATTCGGTAAAGTATTTTGTCATTTTGGAATTGACCAAAGCATACGTAAAGATTCCCGCATTCGCCAACAATAGGAAAAATTTATACCATGTTGGGATCACATCTTCTTGCCAAATATAGGCAATAAACCATATGGTTAAGAGGCAAGCTGCAAAACTAAAGGTTAATATTGCTCTAAAAGGTGGCACGTAAGATAATAAAGTGAGTTCAGCGAGCCATTTTGGTAATCCTAAAGTAATCCAATAAATTGAAAACAGACAAAAGAGCATTAAAATCCGTCCAAACAGTTTTTGTTCACTATTTTTTTTACCAAATAAAACAAATGGGCTTGCTAAAAAGACGGTCGGGAAGAAATGATAAAACAGAGCAACTTCAGAATTATTAGAAAAATTGATATCTTTAAACGAAATTTTCCAGTTTGTCAGAAAATAAAAGAACTCTCCTAAATGCCATTTTCCTCCTGTACTTACTCGTTTTCCTGGATATAAGGTATTTAAAGAAGCCAGTAACGCATCTTTAGAGGTTAACCAAAAGTGGATCAGTACGCCACCTATAAATAATATTGCCCCAATGATCAGTACTGCATCAAACCAATCCCAAGTGATTCGCTTCCCATAATAGAGCAATAACCCAACAAAATAAAAGACAAGTAAATAAGCAAGCATAACTTGATGGGCTGGATAAATCACCAGGATAAAACCTAGACCCAATATGACGATCAAACTCATCATCATTGCTCGTACCCATTTTTTTTGATGTTGGTAAAAATAATGATAAAAAGCAACCATTAGTCCTAATGTGAAGAAAATCAGATCTCCCACGTGTTGCATGAACCACCACTGGACTGCTGGTGAGAAAGTTAAGGCAAAGGCGCCTACGAGTGATAAAGCTTTTTTTCTTTTTGTCAAAATCATTAAAACTTCATACCCCAATAAAACCATGACCACTAATTTCATTGCCCAATAAAACGAAAGCCCACGATCTCTTCCCAAGAAAAAGAATCCCCAATTGAATGGTTTACCAATAACTGTGATATCTTTAACAGGAGAATTATAAGCAATGATCATATTTTGTCCATTTAAGGAATAATCGGGATTTACTAAAGGATAGTCATTTTCAGCTTGTGAAAGATAAAAAGGTGTTTGCACGAGCCATTCATCTGAACGAACTTCCCTATTTTGCCCGAAGATGACATCAGTTTTCTTTCCGTCATCTCGTTGCGATACATATTTATCCCATACACCCAATGAACTACCATTCAAATTAAACGTCACAATAACTACAATGACTAGCAATCCGATGAGGTAACGAAGTTTTAGAAAGACATCAAGAACAGAATGATCTGTGCGCTCAGGCTTCACGGCTGTTCGTTGCGCGCGTCTTGTTTGTTTTTCCATGCGATTCTCCAATTTCTAGTTTGTTCTTTTTTTTACGGAAAAACAAGTTTGCTATTTCAAACTTTCAGCTGCTTCCAACATTTTTGCTAATGCTTCTTGCCATGTCGGAATGACAAAGCCTAGATCTTCTGCTTTCTTTAGACTCATCACAGAATATTGTGGGCGAACTGCTTTTTGTGGATACTCTGCTGAAGTGACTGGTGCTACTTCGACATCCGTATCTTTTAAGATTTCTTTGGCAAATTCATACCATGAACAGCTATTTTCATTGGATAACTGATATACGCCATAAGGTGCTTGTTTTTCAATCACATATACCATAAATTCAGCAAGTGTTCGAGTCCAAGTTGGGCGACCATATTGATCATTGACAATAGTTAAACGATCATGCGTTTCGGCTAAACGTTGCATTGTAAAGACAAAATTATGTCCATAAACACCAAATACCCATGAAGTACGGATAATATAATAGTCTTCTAAGATTTCTTGAACCGCTTGTTCCCCTAATAATTTTGTGCGACCATACTCATTCAATGGGTTAGTTGGATCGTCTTCGCGGTATTCTTGGTCTTTCTTTTTGCCATCAAAGACATAATCTGTACTGATATATACTAATTTAGCATTCACTGCTTTTGCAGCCAATGCCACATTTTTAGTTCCATCAACGTTAATCTTCTCATCTAATTCTTTGCCTTCTTCTTCTGCTTTATCAACGGCTGTATACGCTGCACAATGAAAAATAATTTCTGGCTTTAAGTTTGTAATATACTCCATTGTTTTTTCTGCATCAGTAATATCCAGCTCAGCAGCATCAGTTGACACATAAGCCATTCCTTTTTCATCTAATAAATGGCGTAATTCCGTTCCAAGTTGACCATTTCCTCCGGTTAATAAGAACATTCTGATCTCTCCTCTTTTTTGTTTTAAAAAGGGGTCTGCAACATCTGTCACAGCTCCCCTTACAATTGCCAATAAACAATTCCTATTTTTATACTAATTTTTTTCTGCACGTTTTACAACTTCATGCGTGTCTTTTTTACCCGAATTTTTTGAGAGTTCCTTAAATCCGGCTTATCATCATTTATTGACCATTTTTGGCATAGGCTGCTTCCACAGCTTCTTTTTCTTTCTTCCACCAATCTTGGTGTTCTTCATACCATTTGATTGTATCAGCTAAACCATCACGGAAGTTGGTAAATTCAGGTTGCCAACCTAGCTCCTCACGTAACCTTGTCGAATCAATTGCATAACGTAAATCATGTCCTGCACGATCGTTGACATGGTCGTAAGCATCTTTGGGTTGTCCCATAAGTTCCAAAATCAATTCCATGACTGTTTTGTTATCTTCTTCCCCATCGGCACCGATCAAATAAGTTTCACCGATTTTTCCTTTAGTCAAAATCAACCAAACCGCAGATGAATGATCGTTCGTATGGATCCAATCGCGAACGTTTTTTCCTTCACCATATAGTTTTGGACGTATACCACTTAAGATATTAGTAACTTGACGAGGAATAAATTTTTCAATATGTTGATATGGTCCATAGTTGTTTGAACAATTTGAGATCGTTGCTTGCAACCCAAATGAACGAACCCAAGCTTTCACTAATAGATCAGAGCCCGCTTTAGTTGAAGAATATGGACTTGATGGATTATAAGGTGTTTCAGCTGTAAATTTTTCCCCTTCGCCTTCTCCATGACCTGGTAAATCTTCACGTAAAGGTAAATCCCCATACACTTCATCGGTGGATACATGATGGTAACGAACATTGTATTTACGACAAGCTTCTAACAGGGTGTACGTACCAATAATATTGGTTTGGACAAAAGGAAATGGATCTTTTAGCGAATTATCGTTATGCGATTCTGCTGCATAGTGGACTACGGCGTCTGCTTCTTTGACTAAACGATCCACTAATTCTGCATCCGCAACATCACCAACGACCAATTCTACACGGTCACTAGGTAGCCCTGCTAAGTTCTCTTTATTCCCAGCATAAGTCAATTTATCTAACACCGTAACATGAACCTCTGGATGATGATTGACCACATAGTGGACGAAATTTGAGCCGATAAATCCGGCACCACCAGTAACAATGATATTTTTCATATAAAAATTCTCCTTGCAATCCTAAATTTCACCATAAACAAATGGATTTTCTGCTTCAAACTCTTTTAAAGTTGGATGATGCTGATCCTTTTCAGACATAATCGCTTTGGAAAGATCGATAGGCCAATCAATCGCTAAATCTGGATCATCAAAGGCAATCCCACCATCAGCTTGTGCATTGTAGTAATTATCACATTTGTAAAGAAAATTGACATTTGGTGTCAATGTCACAAATCCATGAGCATAACCTTTAGGCACCAAAAGTTGTCGATGGTTGTGTTCAGATAAGATAAAGCCTTCCCATTTACCATAGGTTGGACTTCCTTTACGAATATCGACAATCACATCTAAAACAGCACCAGAAGTTACCCGAATCAATTTCGTTTGTGCTGCTTCTCCTTTTTGGAAATGCAGTCCGCGGATAACACCAGCTTCTGCCGATAATGAATGATTATCTTGAACAAAATCAAAATCTAAACCATGTTCAACAAATTTTGCTTTGGAATAACTTTCGGTAAAAAAGCCACGATGATCACCAAAAACATCCATTTCAATGATCTTCACATCTGTTAAATTAGTATCAGTTACTTTCATTACTTCAGACTCCCTTAATTGTTGGCCAACTGTAAAAGATATTGACCATATTGATTTTTTTTCAACGGTTGAGCTAATGTAAGTAATTGCTCTTTAGTGATATATCCCATTCGGTAGGCGATTTCTTCTAAGCAAGCTACCTTGAGATTTTGACGTTTTTCAATCGTTTCAATAAATGTGGATGCCTCTAGAAGAGATTCATGCGTGCCAGTGTCTAACCAAGCAAAACCTCTACCCATCAATTCAACAGATAGTTTTCCTTTTTCTAGATAGACTTTGTTTACATCAGTGATCTCTAATTCACCACGTTCAGAAGGTTTGATGTTTTTCGCAATCGAAATAACATCATTATCATAAAAATATAACCCTGTTACTGCATAATTTGATTTTGGTAGCGCAGGTTTTTCTTCGATTGACAGAGCCTGCATCTTTTCATCAAATTCTACAACACCAAAACGTTCTGGATCATTAACGTGGTAACCAAACACTGTTGCTCCAGTATCTTTAGAAGCAGCGCGTTGAAGCATTTTAGATAAGCCACCACCGTAATAGATGTTATCTCCTAAAACTAAGCACACACTATCATCACCGATAAATTCTTCACCAATAATAAAAGCCTGTGCTAGCCCATCTGGACTTTCTTGCACTGCATACTCAATTTGTAATCCTAACTCTGCCCCATTACCAAACAGTTCTTTAAATCTTGGTGTATCTTGAGGAGTAGAGATAATCAGGATTTCTTTGATACCCGCTAGCATTAGTGTAGACATTGGATAGTAGATCATTGGTTTATCGTAGACTGGCATCAACTGTTTTGAAGTTGCCTTAGTTAGAGGGTATAAGCGTGTACCACTTCCCCCAGCAAGAATGATTCCCTTCATGAGTATAAATTCTCCTTTTCAATTTAAAATTCACCTTGTTATTATCTCATCAAACTTGTTATTTGTCATGGAATTATTAACGATTTAACTATCTTTTATTAATTCCAAACCATTTTCTCTTCACAAGCGCCTTAATCAGATTCAACCGCCAGGTAATTTTTTGGGTTAGTTTAGTGTTTGTTTTGATTTCACTCACATTAAAATCATGTCTACGATAAAGTGTCAATGTTTCTCTAATAAACCCAACACGAGTTCCACCTAACATTCCAATCCACATATCATGCATTGGTACTTCAGAAGGAATTGGTACTATTTCTTTCTTTAATGAAGATCGAAAAGCCATGCCGGCACCGATATAATTACTCCGAATCAAATTATTGAGCCAGCCTGTTCGGGAATGCCGATAGGAAAAATACGACGCGTGTATCTCATTGAGTTGACCATCCACAATCACTAGATCACTCACTACTACTAATTGTTGCGGATTTTCTTCAAAATATGCGGTGATCTTAGCCACCTTATTAGGTAGCCAAACATCATCTTGGTCTGCTAAAAAAATGATGTCACCTTTAGATTGTTGAATGGCATGGTTGAAGTTGGCAATGACACCTTTCCTTGGTCCTTCAACAAATTTGATTCGATTGTCTAGTTGCGTGTATTCCTTTATAATTTGACAAGTTTCATCTGTCGATCCATCATCTGAAATAATCAATTCATCCTCAAGTGTCAGTTGGTTTAAAATACTATCCAATTGTTCTCTTAAATATCTGCCACCATTAAAGGTAGCCATACAAACTGATTGCACAAATTCACACCCTTCAGTTTTCAGTAAATGATTGTAATGTCAAACGCCATATTTTACGATTTCTGACTGTTAAAAATTGTTTTACTGTACGTAACAATAATTGTTTTCGATGACGCGGTAACATTTCTTTATCATAATTTTGATAAAAAGTTTTTTCAGCTTTCAGTATCGACTGATACCTTGTAACAGAAACTTTCTGATAATCAAGAACTGAAAGATCATGTTCCATTTTTTCAGGTAAGATAAAAACCGTCTTTTTGAACTGATAGATCGTCCAAAAAAGCCAATGATCCAAGAAATCAAGGGGAAAATCTAAATTAAAACCGCCAATTTCCTTTAAAAATTTGATAGAAAAAACAGCGCCCGAATTAATCGCCATGATTCGTCTTTGACTGAGCTGTGATCGATCAACCTTTTCAACTTGACGATTGATATAGCGATCCGCAAAAACAGGCGATATTTGGTTGCTTCCAGCATAAACTAACGGAACGGCTGCAACCAATTCATCTGTCCAATCAATCGTTAAAAGCGTATCAAAATACGTTGCAGTCAATTGACTATCATGATCAAGTGTAACGAAATAGCGAATATTCTGCTGCGCATGATTCAACGCATAATTATAAGCCGTAGCCAGACCAGGATTTGATGGATCATGATAGTAGCTTATATCTTTGTCTTGTTCTAATAATGGCTCCAATTGCTTAACGGGACTATTATCATAAACAACCAGTTGAATCTTCTTCTCTTTGACAGCTTTCATGAGCAGATCAAAAGAAGGCGATTGACTAAAACGCTGCTGGTATAATACGATAACGACTACTATTTTGGGTATGGTCAAAAGAAAGTCCACCCCCACTTATTGAAAAATTTCACCATTGACTGTAAAAAGATACGAAAAAGTTTAAAATTGCGATGAGCACCTTTTCCATATAAATGAACAATCGTGTATAACGGCGTATAAAGGAGTTTTTCTCCTGCTTTTTCAAAAGTTAAGCAAAGATCATTATCTTCAAAATACATAAAATAGCGATTGTCAAACCCGTTGACTTTTTTAAATTTATTGACATCAACGACCATAAAACTACCAGAGATCATACGCACGTAGCTATTGGTTGTTTCTGACAAATCATGGCATTCGAATTTTGCTAAACGTTGAGCAAACAACTGCTTGACAAAACGAGCCGGAATAAACCGCAATACATAATCGAATACATCTAATTTTTGGCGAATCAAATGTTGTGTCGTACCATCTTCATTCAATATTTTAGGTGCTAACATGGCACATTCTGGATGTTCCTGCAAAAGTTTGACCAAGTCAACGACTGTCTGCTGATCCACCAGAATATCTGGGTTAAAGATCACAGCATAAGAAAAGTCACTCGTTAATAAATTATGGTTATGTCCATAACCAAATCCTTTATTTTCCTGATTAAAATAGATTTTGACAAACGGATACTTTAGATATTCTTTCAATCGTTCTTGGTAGTCAATCGACGAAGCATTATCGAAAATCAAGATCTCAACCATGGCTTGGTCATTTATGCTGGCTAGAAGCGTATCTAACGTTTGAAAAATCTTTTGACTATTAGCCGTTACGATGCTAATTAAAATCGGTTGTTTTTGATTTATTTTCATTAGTGTCTAGTCCATTTCCTTTTATATTTCTGTATGACTTGTGTTCGATATTCTTTATTGCCTAAAAAACGTAAAGTTTTAAGAATGTACTGATGCTTCTCGTTGATCAATCCAATCAACTCAAACAATAAAATAGCCGCAAATAGCATCGAAACGATCAAAACAATCGAACCGAGACGCCCAGTATAGTTCATGATCATGGCAGTAAATGAAAACATCAATGCCATAGCATAAATGGTCAAAACTGCTCCTTTATGCGTAAAACCTAGACTCAATAATCGATGATGTAGGTGTTTTTTATCTGCTGTAGAAAAAGAGACACGGTTCGCTTTTCTGCGAATAATCGCAAAAAAAGTATCTGTTACTGGAACGCCCATCACAATCAATAATGAGATAGAAGAAACAAATGTTACATTCTTCAGACCTTGTAGAGAAAGAACAGCCATCATAAATCCTAAGAACAATGCCCCAGTGTCTCCTAAGTAAATTTTGGCAGGATAAAAATTATAAGGAAAAAAGCCAATAATGCTTGCCACTAAACAGAATATGACGATTGGTATGTATACTGTAGAAGCATGTAGGAAAAAATATCCGATAATACCAATTGTAATCAACCCGATCAACGAGATTCCGGTTGCCAAGCCGTCTAATCCATCAATCAAATTAATTGCATTAGTGATACCAAAAATCCAAAAAATGGTCACAGGAAAACTCAGCCAACCCAATTCGATATAACCAAAAAAGGGCAATGTTACTGAATCAATGTGAATATCTGCCACAAAATAGACGATCAACGCTGCTAATAAGATCCCGACGGACTTTTGTTTAGGCGTCAACTCGTATTTATCATCCAGTACTCCCGTTAGAATGATCACTAAGGAAGCTAGTAAAATAGGAATGATATAAAATTTGGGAATGATGTCACGAAAAAACAATAAGGTGGATACGACAAATGAAATAAAAATGGGTAGTCCCCCAGCTGAAGGCATAGGTATTTCATTAATACGTCGCGCATTCGGTTTATCCACCATTCCGGTTTGGACAGAAATAATTTTAAATATGGGCGTTAGTACTAAAGATAACAAGATTGTTAAAAAAAATTTGACAACCATACTAAATGAAACAAGCATATTGGCACCTACTTTAATTAAGAGTCTAGAATTATTATAAAACACTCAAGCAATAAAAACTCGCAGTTCTATTTTTTTTTATGAGAAAATTTATTTTTGAAACGAATCCACCATTTATTTGTAGAAACTCGTCTTTTCTTGATTTCGTTACCTGTTATGTATTCTTGCACAACAGCATTGATGATTCCGCCAAATATAATGATTGTAGCAGCAAAATTGAGCCATAGCATCAAGACGATGAAACTCCCGATGATTTGGTATCCACTGACTCTTGTTGCAAAGTATTTTGCGTAGATTCCAAACACCTGAGATAGCAACATCCAGCCGACAGTAGCAAAAATCGTTCCCGGAATCACTGCTTTTAGTTTTAATTGCGCATTCGGTACTATCACATAAATCAAAAACATAATGATAAATAAGACAACTAAGGTAATCGGCCATTTCAAAGTTTGGAACTGGATGATCACATTGCCAGAAAAATTAAAAATCGGTTGGAGCGCTTCAAGTATCATTTGACCCAGTCCTAAAAAAATCGTTACTCCACTAATCGCAATCATGAAAAGCAAAATCACTACTAATGAAAAGAAACGGACGATCAAAAAATTCTTTCTATTTTCTACACCATAAGCCTTATTCATGGCAATTTGTAAAGCGTTGATACTTTGACTGGCAGACCACAAAGCAGCTAAAGCAGATAACGACAACAAGCCACCGGAACTTTGCGTTAACAAATTTCGAATTGCAGGACCGATAAACTGATAGACCGTCTCAGGGATGATTTGCCGCACATAAGTCAATACTGTCTCTTGATCGATTTTTAGAAATGGCAAAATATTACCAAACGCAATAATTAGGGGAAATAAAGACAATAATAAATAATACGCCACAACAACTGACGTGGTACCCATTTCTGAATCAGTGATCCGTTTTTTTGTTGTTGCAATAAAACGCATTAAATTTTCGTTTTGCTTTATTTTCCCTAATAATTTCATCAAATTCTCCTTATTGATCTAGCTTCTCAATACGTACCTTCTTCACCTTGAGAAGTTAAGATTCTTGGTCCATCTTTCGTAATTGCCAGTGTATGTTCATATTGGCAAGACAAGCCACCATCTCTTGTATAAGCAGTCCAGCCATTTGGATCCATTTTCATTTTCCAAGTTCCAGTATTAACCATTGGCTCAATGGTAATAACCATCCCTTCTTTTAACCGTAGACCTTTTCCTGCTTCACCATAATGAGGGACAGCAGGTTCTTCATGGATCGTTGGACCCACACCATGACCAATAAAGTCACGGACAACCGCTAAGTTTTCACTTTCAACATAAGTTTGGATAGCATGACCAATGTCGCCAATTCGGTTCCCAACTTGCGCTTGTTCGATTCCTAGATACAAAGCTTTTTTTGTCACTTCCATCAAGCGATCAATTTCCGGTGTTGACTCTCCCACTACATAAGCCCAACAAGAATCAGAAATGCCGCCTTTTAAATCGATACACATATCCACTTTCACTAAATCGCCATTTTTCAGCGGTTTTTTACGTGGAAATCCATGACAAATTTCGTCATTGATGCTAATACAAGTCGCATACTCATAGCCTTCAAATCCAATTTGAGCCGCAATCCCACCATGGCTTTCAATATAGTTACGAACAAAAACTTCAATATCCCAACTCGTCACGCCTGGTTTGATAAAATCTCGCAGATTTTTATGTACATCCGCTAACAACGCGCCAGACTCAGCCATTGTTTCAATTTCTCGTGCTGATTTCAATGTAATCATATTTTCGTCTCCTTTTTACAAATCTTCCTCATTTTACCATAGTGTCCGGTCGTTCGCCAAATCAGATTCTCTTCACATGACTTGTTTTCTTTTAGTAAAGGTTTTGGTATAATCTGTAAATGTTAGAGGATCATATATCAATAAGTAGGAGGCAACCCATGGCTTTAGCAAAAATCGTTTACGCAAGTATGACTGGCAATACAGAAGAAATTGCTGATATCGTAGCAGAAGCTTTTGAAAATTTAGATATTGATGTTGAAATCAATGAGTGTACTCAAGTGGATGCAGATGAATTTGAGGATGCAGATATTTGTGTCGTCGCAACTTATACATACGATGATGGTGACTTACCAGATGAGATCGTAGACTTATATGAAGATTTACAAGAACTTGACTTGTCTGGAAAAATCTATGGCGTTTGTGGTTCTGGAGACACTTTTTATGATGAATTTTGTAAGTCCGTAGATGACTTCGATGCTGCCTTTGCGAAAACAGGAGCAGTAAAAGGAACAGAAAATGTTAAAGTTGATTTAAACGCTGAAGAAGAAGACATCGAAAAACTCGAAGCATTTGCTAAGGCGCTTGTTTCAAAATTATAGGCCAAATCAGTCAGCTCACAGCTGAGAACTTTTGGAAAAACTTCAATTATTTGATAAAAAGAACGTGTGATGCTGGAGAGAGTTAGCATCACACGTTCTTTTTATCATGTTTTTAGAAGCTTTTTTAATTTCAAAAAATCAATGTGTATGTTTGAGAAAGACTTTCGAGAAATACTTCAAGTAGTTTGTTTAATTCACTTGGATCGTTTCTTTCGTATTTAGTGTCGCATTGATGCTATCTTGGATCATTTTTTCAATTTGTTCCTTGGTCGGATGAATGATACTTGAAGACATCAGTGCTGCTAATCCTGTAGCGATGATCCAAATTGTGTTATGCAAAGACTCAATTTGTTCCGCAGATAGATCAGCATACTCTGGATCTTTCTTGACCGTCTCGACAAAATAATTATAAGAGAAGTTTTGCATCTCCCTTCCCCCACCATATTCTTCTAAGTACAGAGAACTGTATAATTTTTTCTCTCGATTGGCAAAATCAATATAGTTTACAGCTAAATCGATAATGGTATTTCCTGTATGTACAACTGGGAACACTTCATGCTTCAAGTACTCGTAAATCTGAGCAAATAAGGCTTGCTTCAGATCATCCATGTTTTTGAACTCAAGATAAATCGGTTGAGTCGAACAATTCATTTTATTTGCAATATTCCTTGCCGTAAATTTTGAAAATCCTTCTGTGGTAGCCACTTCAAAAGCGGCTGCTAAAATCTGATCTTTTGTGATCGTCTTTTTTCTTGCCATAATTTTTTAATCTCCTCGAAATTATTTATAACGCTTCCACCATTGATTAATTTAATTGTAACATGATTATTTTGTTATGCACAACTTGTTTTTTTATTTTTAAAAAATTACTTTAAAAACAATCAATTTTAGACATCATTTAGAAGAACACCCATTTTTTTATTTTACGATTCTGGCAGATTGTCTCTAAAAGAATTAAATGTTATCATACAAATAGCTATTGGATGAAACATTAGGAGGAAATGGATTATGTTAGAAAATTTTAATGAGAACCTCGAAAAATATGCACGATTAATTGTTGAAACCGGCGTAAACGTCGAAAAAGACCATACAGTTGTTTTACAAATCAACGTCGATCAAGCCCCATTAGCTCGCATGATCACCAAAGAAGCCTATCGTTTAGGTGCAGCTGAAGTGATCGTACAATGGACGGACGACGTGATCCAAAAAGAATTTCTTTCTTACGCTGCACAAGACCGTCTTGAAACTGTTCCACAATATAAAATTGATCAGACTGATGATTGGATCGCTAAAGGTGCTAGCCGAATCAGTGTTGTATCTGCCGATCCAGATGCTTTTGGTGGCGTAGATGGAAAACGAATCGCTACGTATCAAACTGCCGCTGGCAAAGCAATGATGAATCTAAGAAAAGCGACCCAAGCAAATAAAGTAAGCTGGACTGTAGTCGCTGCGGCTGGTAAACAATGGGCAGCTAAAGTTTTCTCAGATTTACCAGAAGAAGAACAACTGGATGCATTATGGGATCAAATTTTTAAAACAACTCGTATTTACGAGGAAGATCCTGTACAGGCTTGGAAAGAACATGATGAAAAATTAGCGAAAAAAGCTGCTGAATTAAATCAAGAACAGTTTACTGCCCTGCACTATACTGCCCCTGGCACAGATATCGTCATTGGCCTACCAAAAAATCATCTTTGGGAAGGCGCAGGAAGTTACAACTCCCGTGGAGAAAAATTCATGGCAAATATGCCTACTGAAGAAGTGTTTACTGCACCTGATTACCGACGGATCGATGGTTATATCTCTAGTACAAAACCATTGAGCTATGCAGGTACGATCATCTCAGGGATGAAGTTTACTTTTGAAGCTGGAAAAGTCATTGATTTTTCTGCTGAACAAGGTCAAGAAGTATTGGAAACCTTGCTCAATACTGATGAAGGCGCACGCTCATTAGGAGAAGTAGCACTCGTTCCCGATCCTTCGCCAATTTCTCAATCGGGTATTATCTTTTACAATACGTTATTTGACGAAAACGCGTCGAATCACTTAGCTCTAGGATCTGCGTATGCCTTTAGTGTCGAAGGTGGTACTGAAATGACCGATGAAGAACTTGTGCAAGCTGGTCTTAACCGCAGTCAAACCCATGTTGATTTTATGGTTGGTTCTGACCAAATGAATATTGACGGTATCCGTGAAGACGGTTCTACTGTTCCAGTATTTAGAAATGGTGACTGGGCTTAATCTGATAAAACGATACAAAAAAAGAGGAGAAATCTTAAACGACCTCCAAAAGTTAGATTTTTGGTCTAACTTTTTGGGGTACTACAGACTTCTTCTCTTTTTTGTGATGATTATTTCTATTACAGACAACACTTTTCCCTGCTACTCACTGAAAGATGGTCGAATAAGCGATTTTTTGATCCTGTTGTTCAAGTTTTTTATAAAAATTATTTATACTATTTATCACGAAATTCTATTAATACATTTTCTGTTTTTTGATAAGATTGACAAAAACAACATTTATTATTAAAAATTAGAAAAAATGATGGAGAGATAGTATGCCTTTTATTGTTTATTTTTTTGTCTTACTATTAACGCTTTATATCCCTCTGCCAACTGCGTTATTGTTTTTTCATCGTTTAGCTAATCAACATGACCTGCTCACAACAATCCACAAATTCATTTTGCTATTTTTGGTTTGTTTAGATTATCGGTTCAGTTTCTACTGTATTTATCAATGTAAAATAAAGAAACAATACTACTTGTACCTTATCTTGATTAATATTATCGAATTAGGCATCCATTTTTATTTACTGGTCAAATACCAAACAGTTTGCTTAACTGTCATCACTTTGAGCCAGTTATTATTGCTTATTTGTATGTTTACCTTTCCTTTATCAAAAAAATTTAGAAAAGCTGTCTTTCACTCACCAGAAAAATCGAATGTAGCGTAGAAAACTATCTTGGTCCCACATAAACAAAAAAACCTGAACCACAACGGTTACAGGTTTTTAACGTTCCTGACTGGAATTGAACCAGCGACCTATCGCTTAGGAGGCGATTGCTCTATCCTACTGAGCTACAGGAACAAGTTCTCAATAGTATTATTTTAGCTTGTTTAAGGAGCACATGCAAGCTTCTCTTAGAAAAATCATTTTTCTTCCTAAGCAAAACGTTTCCACTAGCTTTTGACGAGTGATAAAATAGAGTTATCTAACAAGTGATGAGGGAGGTTTTATTTATGAATGACAAACCAAAAGAAGAAATATACGCTGAACGCTTTGATGCTTCTAAAAAAGAACGAGAACAACTATCAAAAGAAGCCATTAAACAGCATGAAGATGAAAAACCTCAGAAAAAAGAAAGTCGCAAATTCAAGTTTACTAAAAAAGAAGATTTGCTGTAGAGAAATGAGATAAATCAGTGGCAAAAAAGCAATCTGATTTTCAGAATGATATCGAAAAAATTTCAAAATAGCTTTTTATACGATAACGCCCTCCAAGAATTCGTCGAAAACCTTGGAGGGCGTTATATGTGTTGAGCAACAAATATTTTACGTTCATTTTAAAAATAATCATTTAGAATAGGTTGCTGACTTGGAAAGCATGGCGCCATTTCTAATAGAGCTTCAGTTGACAATTGGATGTGATTGTAAAAAACAAGTTCTTCCATCTGACGATACCCCATTAATAATTGAGTCATGCGTTGGATGGTGCCACTGATGGTTGGTAATTTTGTTTCTGTTACTTTTTCAATTTTCACCTCTGCATTTGATACAGTGATCTCAAAGATCCCTTCATTCCACTGTGCGTAAGGATCATCTGTTACTTCTAAAGCAAAAGTGAGCGCTTGTTTTTTGAAAGGATAGTCTTTCAAAAACAACTCAAGATCAACAATTCTGCCCATCATATATGGCGTGATCGTCATTTGTGCAAAAGGATTTTTAAGCAAATAATTTTGATCACTACCTGAATAACCACAAGCATAGTCAAAAGAAGCAAACGCCCCACTATGGGAACTAACAAACCTCACTAATCCTTGAAAGGCTTCATGACTCAAATAGCCCCATTCCACTACTACAAATGTTGGTGCCGTTAACTGGTAAACCACATATCCTGTTGCTTGACCAGATTCATCGTAATACAGCGCATAATGATTATCTGTCTTTTGCTTAAACTTATAAGTATACCACCAGTCTTCTCTACTTAATCCACCACGCTGATTTGCTGGCATTTGTTTATAAATCATTTCTATGACTTCTCTTGCTTGTTCAAAAGTCACTCGTTTCATTTTGCCAGCCGTCTTTTTCACGTTCGGTACATCTCGACTATCCAATTGATAATTGATTTTATCAAACAATTGCTCATAACCGTAGCGACGATAAAATGGGTAAGAAAATGGAGCAAGATAAGAAAGACTTACTTTTCTTTCACGGCAATCTTTTAAGATTTTTTCCATGATTTGATTGATCCCGCCTTGTCCCCTAGCTTCAGGATAAGATGCTACATAACCGATTCCTGCCATTAAATACTGTTGCCCATAAAATTCAACAGAAAAAGGCGTCGCCATTACTTGGCTAGTGAGTTGCTCTTCCTCGTCAAAAAAACCATAATTCCATGAATTTTCAACGATCAGTTTGAATCGTTCACGTCTTGCAGGTGTATCCTGCGCATTAAATGCATAGGTTGCTAGTTCAAACATCGCTTCTTGATAAGCAACACCAAGTTCTTTTACTTCATTTGCCATTTTTGTTACCCCTTCCATCAAAAACAATAAAAAATTGTGTCAAGTTCAGTGATCCAACCATAGTCACTTTATCAAAATAAAAATGTTATTTCAATAAATCACTATTTAGCTGAATCAACTGCTTCTTGCCACAATTAGTTTTTTACTAGTAAGTTTCTTCGATCATTACTAACATTTTTTTGAAGCGACGTTTTTTAAAATACATCAACATCGTTCCTAAAATCATATCATTCAATTTTTGTAGCATCCCATATGATTGCATTTGTTCCGTATAACGTACTTCGCAGGTTTTATCATCTAACGCTTTGATTTGATAATGGACGACATAATCATTTTTTGTGGTAGATGTTCGAAATTTATACGACTGATTTTCAATAACTTCCTCGATCTTGATGCGAGCGCGGCTATTTTGTGAGAATTGTTTGACGTATTCAAGGTTTTTAAGTTGTTTACGAGTAACCGATTTTCCAGTCGCTTTACGTACATCAAAAAGGACAGAGTCCATCACTTTATCATAGAAAAAGGATGCTGGAATATTTAAAGTTTTAACGATTTCCATTAGCTATTTTTCCCCTTTGCTTCTTCTCTTTTTTTCCCTTTTAAAAAGAAATGTATACCTAAACCTGCCAGAAATAGTCCTGTAGCCATACTATACAAATCATAGTTTTGCGAACTAGGATTTAAACAATACAATACGATCAGTGAACCAATACTACATAAAAATAAGCCGTTTTTCATCATTTTGAACCCTTCCTATCTTACAACCAGTTAAACTGCTGTTGCTTGAAAATATAAAACAGTGCCCCATGGTTGTGCTTTGATTAATGCTTTTGCTTTTTGTGCTGCTGCTTCTTTATCTTGTGCGCTCGTCTCAAAAAACAATTTGATCCCTTGTTTTTCTTTAAATGTATATGAAAAGCCATCTTCATTGTAACCTTCTAATAACTCTTTGATAGCATCTTGTTGCATGGCACTTGCGATTGAAATCATTTTAGTTCCTCCTAGATTATTGTTTAGAGAGCAGAAGCAAAAAATGCTTCTGCTCATTGATTTTTATTGTTCGCCTGCTGCTGGATCCATCTTATTCGCTGAGATAACGAACGGTGCCCAGATCAAGAAAGTCACGATCATACATACTAATGTCACGATTGGCGCACGCCAGTCTGCTCCGGTAGCTAGGAACGAGAGTAAGAATGGTGGAACAACCCATGTGACTTGTTGCGATACTGGGGCGACCAAACCAAAGTAAGTTGCTCCCCAACCTATAGCTGTTGCAACAACAGGTGCTAATAAGAATGGGATGAACATGATAGCGTTCAATACAATCGGCAAACCAAACATAACTGGTTCATTGATGTTGAAAATACCAGGTCCGATCGACAATTTAGCAACTGTTAAATAATCAGCACGTTTAGAAAGGAGTAAAATAGCAATCAATAGAACGATCGTACCACCAGAACCCCCGAACCAAGCGAAGGCATCAAAGGATCCACGAACCCACATATAAGCCTTACCATCTTCAATTGCATCTAAGACTGCAGGTGTTCCTGTTTTGCCATTGTAACCTTTTTGGAAAATATCGATATTGATCAATTGTGCTTGACCCCAAATTCCTTCTAAAACTGGAGCTAACACGTTTGGTCCATGAATACCAAAGAACCAGAAGATCTGAACAAAGACCGTAACGATCAAAACAGCACCGATCCCTTGAGATAATCCCAAGAAAGGTTCAGCGATATATTTTTGAACTAAATCAATGATCAATTGTCCGTCAGCGATACGACCAACGATATAATTAATAATAGCAATGACATATAAAGCGATCGTTGCTGGCAGAATTGCGGCAAAAGCCTTCGATACTGCTGGTGGTACAGAATCTGGCATTTTGATCGTAATGTTGGCTAACATTAATTTACAGAAAATAATGACAGAAATAGCACCCATGATCATGACTGTGAAATAAGAGTTTCCATTTAAATGATCAAGTTTTAGCCAACCCCAAAGACCAACAGATAAATTTCCATCCGCGATCGTTGCCCCTAATTCTGTTCCATTGATGGCATCAACGATATTTTGCGGAACATTCACGTTCAAAGCGGCTGACAATGAAGGACCAAAAGAAATTCCTTGGATCAAAGTTGCCAGACCAACGATCCCTCCGGCTAGGTCATTGACCCCATAAGCTCTCGCAAGATTGTATCCCCAAGAAAAGGCAAAAATCAAGCCGGCAATTGCTAAAGTTCCATTCCATACAAATCCATTAATTCCAATAATAACATTTAATACTGCAAAAATTCCTTTGTCCGCTGCTAAACTATCTGCATACGTACTATTAAATTGCTGTGGTAAATCTCGAATAATTGCATTGATCATTACAGCGACTGATCCCGCCATTGTTGCAGGTAAAGTACCGATAAAAGCGTCACGCAAAGCAACTAAATGTTTCTGCGCACCAATTTTTGCGGCAACCGGAAGGATGTATTTCTCCATCCAATTTGTTAATCCGTTCATTTTTATATCCTCCTATAAGTTGTTTATATAAAGAATTGCTTCCTCATACCAAATTAAAAAAATCCGTTCAAAATTTTTTCTTCTTCCGTTCAAAAAAGAAGGTTCTATTTTCGTTCATCTGTCTTTATTCGACATTGATTCTTCGGTAAAGTTCAATAAGTTCTTCTGCTAAATCAGTAAAAGCAATCGACGTCATTAAATGGTCTTGACTGTGTACGGTCAATAACGTGACCTGAACATGGTTTCCTTGTGCTTCTTGTGTCAACATTTGCGTCTGTGAATGATGGGCTTGGACTAATGATTCCTTTGCATCCATTATTTTTTGATCCGCTAACTCGAAATTACCTTTTTTAGCCGCAGAAATCGCTTCCATTGCATCGCTCTTGGCATTACCACCAAACATGATGAGTCCCATGATGGCTTCGAGATTTTGTTGATCTTCCACATTTTTTCCTCCATTTCCTATAGATTTATTGCATCAAATTTTCGGCTTGTTCTAGTACTTTTGCACCATTCATCATGCCGTAATCTTGCATATTGATTACATCTAGCGGAATCCCTTTCGGTGCTAATTTTTGCTCAAATTGAGCTTTCATAAACCGGACTTGAGGTCCTAAAAGTAAGACATCGACATTTTTTGCTTCAAGATTATTATCAGCGTCTGAAGCTGAAACAGCAAAAATATCTGCCTCCATTCCTTTTTCTTCTGCAGCTTTTTGCATTTTCGTAACTAGCAAACTTGTACTCATCCCCGCAGAGCATACTAACATAATCGTTTTTTTCGCCATTTTCTCCACTCCTTTTAATTTGTTTTACACATTTTTATAATGCAAGAAGCATGCCAAACAAAAAAAGAACCAAAATAGCGTTTTCATAGCCTTTGGTCCTTCTTTTCTGTGCGCACACTGGTGATATCTGTGTAAAAAAATAGATTAGTGTGTTTTATTTTTTAATTTTATTTTCAATAAACATTTGCGTTAAGAAGGCAATCTCATTTTCTGGGATATTCACCTGATATTTCCGTTCCAATCCAATAAGATTCGTTCGAACGATGTCCATTTCTAAACGATAAATTTTTGAGAAAGTAGACAGATTCTCAAATTCTCGGGTCTTCTCATGCTTGATCAGTCCATCCAGTAAAAAGGCTAAATGAATCACGATCCCAATATCTACTCCTGGCTCTACTATAATTGAGAGATCCGTTTGGATTTGCTGGATGTTTTTTTGTAAAGAATGGATCAAAAGCTCTACCGAAGAAATCGAATTTAAAGAATCTTTTAATGAATCAACGATTTTGGCAGTTGGAACTTCATCATCAGCGATCCGCTTGAGCATATTCAATTTCTCATCGTTGAAGACATCATACGCTGAGAAAAACGGAATATTTTGGTAATCCACATCTACCGTGCCCGCAATGGCTTTGATCTCATATTCTTCTAATAATGCATCAATGTGTCGCTTAAATGATTCTCGTTCTAAAAACTGCATTTGGATCACTTCGACCTTTTTCTGGTCGATTACAGGAACAATCCGTTGGTATAATTTAGCTGCTACACCTTCCCCAGTAAAACAAGTAACGATCACCGCTTTTTTACGTTCATAGGTCTCAGTTTGTTCTTCTTTGAATTGGTCCTTGACGATCGTTTCAAAGGAAATCTGGATACTTTGATAGATATCTTCCAAGCTCCGCCCAACATTCGCCATCCGTAATGCCTCAATCACGATCATCGTACTACTCATTGTAATTGCTTTCGTTTTGATTCCAGTCTCTTCAAAAATCAAGTCAGCAAAGGTATTTAAAGAACCCATATCCGTCAGTAAGATCAATCCATTCGTCAGACTTGCCTGACGATTTTGAACATAAGCCAGCACTTCTTCATACATCGTTTGGACTTCCATGGCTAACGGCATATTAAATGCTGTACCTAATTTCGTTCCTAATAATTCTTGCGCCATTTCCAACATACTTGAGGCGGTTTGTCTGCCGTGCATCAAAACTAAGACCTCAACTTTATTTTCTTTTACTGGTTCACTTTCGCCAAGATTAATGGAAAGAAACATACTGATAAAACCAATTTCGTCAAACGGAATTTCAATTTGTTGTTCTTCTTCAATGATCGTAGATAAATCAATGGCTACTTGAAATTCCTTTTTAAAATTTTTGCGTACGTTGTTGAGATCAGGATGAACAATCATGTGTCCTTCTTTGACCCGATCCAATGTACTTTGCAAATGAAGGGCAAAGGCAAATCGAGCTTTTTCATTGTAGATTCGATCCAACCTAGCTTCTGCAACATCGTATAACTCGTTGGTTAATCGCCAAATGTCATCTGGCAACAGATCTTTTGGAATCGTACTCTTTGTCAACTCTTTGACATAAGTTTGGAAATAAGCATCCACATCTTTCGAGATCAAAATTTCTAAATCAATACTTTCGACACCCGTTTCTGATAAAGAAAGCATTTTTTCTTCGATATCATTATAGACCTGCATGTTTCGTTCTGGATCTTGTGACCAAACAACATCAGCAAAACCAGGCTCAAAAGTCAGGTATTGACTCTTACTATCCATAAAGCGATCCAAACGTTCAGGTACTTCTTTGATTTTCAACAACCCTTTTTGTACTTGGAGAGACAGTTCTTCTTTACGAATAATCAGTTTTTCTTCATTATGTGTCCGATAATGTAAAAATGACTTCGCACATACTAATTTCAAATCACGCTTGACTTGTCCGATATTTCCTTCTGCATCATAAAGCATAAATGCCAAAATGGCTTCTTTTTCGATATCTATACGTTGATTCAAACGATTGGCTTCTTGTTTGATAAATAAAGAAATGATTTCATAACGTTCATCTAATGAACGAGAAGCCAGATTTGGTAATGTGATTGCCATAGGAATTCGGCGATTAAAGGTTGTCAAAAAACTTTCGGATGACTCGGTGGTTGCTCCAATGATCTGAACAGATGCTTCATGGACGTGGGCGCTTTCTCCCAACGGACGATAGACCCCTTTATCAATAAAAGTAAACAACATTTCTTGTCCTTCTGGTGGTAAACGATGAATTTCATCAAGAAACAGGATCCCACCATTCGCTTTCGCAATCAACCCTTGACTATCTTGCGATGCCCCAGTATAAGCTCCTTTTTTGATTCCAAAAATATGTCCAAACAGTAACTGTGGATTCTGCGCATAATCCGCACAGTTAAATGAAACAAAAGGGGCATCTTCTGAGAGCATTTCAGAATCAATCGCAAAATGATACATACATTCTGCAAACATCGATTTACCCGTTCCTGTCTCACCAAAAATGATTGTATGCAATCCTCGAGGAGGATATAATATGGCTGCCTTAGCTTGCTGGATGCTTACTTTCAAAGAATCATTTTCACCAACTAGTGTATCAAACGTCACTTGGGTCGATGCATCAACGTGAACTTTGTCAGAGGCTGTTTTTTGCGGAGGCAATGAATAGACGACTGGTCTGCCGGAACTTTTGATAATATAGCGGTCTTTATAGAGATCGCTGAGATATCGACTTGCATTACTTCGATCGATTTTTAGATGTTTTGCCACATCACTTGCCGTCAATCCTTGCTGTTTCTCATGCAATAGATCCAATATTTCTTCTTGTCTTTCGTTCATACAATCCCCCACTATCCTCAAATAACGCTGATTGCGTTTTCAATATAATAACACAAAAAGGCGCTTATTTGCGCCTTGCTCCTTTATTTTTCTGTCTTTTTTTGTTTGTTTTTAAGCTTTTTCTTTGGCGTACTATTTTTTTCAACTTGTTCTTTTTTCGAAGGACCAAATGGAGCAGTTTTTTTTGTGTTTTTGTCATTGGCTTCTTCTTTTTGTGAGAGTTCTTTTTGTGGCAATTCTTTGACTAATTGTCCACCATGAAGAAAAATCTCTTCCATATCAATCGCCATATGACGTGTTAATTTTTTCAACTCTTTAACTGTATGATCTTGCACAAACGTGATCACGGTTCCGTCTTTCCCCATCCGTCCGGTTCGCCCTGAACGATGCAGATAAGCTTCTTCCGTTAAGGGAATTTCGGCATTCACAACATAAGGTAATTGTTCGATATCTAATCCTCTGGCTGCTACGTCAGTCGTGAACAACATCGTGATTTTCTTATCCTTGAATTGATCAAGTGCTGCTTTACGTAACAATTTATTTTGATCGGAAGCTAAGCTGCCAACTGAAACACCACGAAATTGTAATTTTTCTTCCATTGTCCCTAATTCATTGAGTTGGTTGAAAAAGACTAGTCCATGAAAATCTGTGACATAAGCAAGCCGTCTCAAATACTCTTCTTTTTTACGAGGTGGTATCCTTAAATAGTAATGTTGCTGACCTTTTCTAGAGTCATCGTCTTTTGTGACATCAACAACTGGGATGGAAGCATTTGTGATTTCTTCAATTTTACTGATTGAGCGATCAGCTGTTGCTGAGAAGAATACTAATTGATAGTCCACAGGGGCTTGTCGCAAAATTTGTTCCACTAATGAACGATTCCCCTCATCAAACAATTGATCTGCTTCATCAAAAACAATCGTTTGCAACTGATGAGCTTTTAATTTTTTGGTCTTCATCAATTCCAGCACCCGTCCAGGAGTCCCTACTAAGACTTCTGGTCGTTTTTTCAAACCTTCGATCTGCCTTTTGACGTTAGCTCCGCCCACAAGTGATTGGACTTTTAATGCCAATCCTTTTGACCACTCACGAGCCACTTCTGCGACTTGAATTGCTAATTCTTGTGAAGAAACAAGGATTAGTAAAGTACTTCCCCCCTCTTTAGGGACATTCAGCAGCAAAGGTAAAAGATAAGCTAATGTTTTGCCTGAGCCGGTTGGTGAAATACCAATAATTGATTCTTTTTCTTTAAGCGGTTGAAAAACAGCCTGTTGGATCAGAGAGGGTGTTTGAAATCCCTTTTCCTGCCATTTTTCTTGCCAAGCTTGTGGAAAGTTTTTTACAAATTCATTCATTTTAAAAATCGTCCTCATTATCGGCATCAAATTTGATGCCACCATTTATTCTAAGATCGTAAACTACTTGGTTCACATTGCGAGCAAGTTCGATCCATTCTTCATATCGTAATCCCCAAGCTGGATCGTTTGGATGATTGATCACATTGGCAAAATCAGCTGCCTCTTCTGCCATGGGATTTTCAGCTGCGGTAATTGCTAATGCATCAATTTCCTGATGTTCTCGATCATGGAACTCTGCTTTTTCAATCGCATTGACCCCGTTCATGACTAATGTTCCTGAATTAAAGTAGATTTCTGAAGGTAAGTAAGAATCCCCGATTTTACCAGGTTGAATCGTGACATCAAAGGTCTCATAACGCAAGATCCCCCAACCTAATCCATCAACACCAGTTGAGATCTTTCGTGGGAAATAGTGAACTTCTGAAGGCATCCCAAACCATCCTATCGTAGCATAAACGAGATAAACGCCCAGATCCATCAGCGCACCACCAGAAAAACGGGTAGAGAAAATATTTGGTACTTCTCCTGCTAGTACTTGATCGTAACGAGAAGAATATTTCATATAACTAAAGTTGGCACCGAGGATCTCATCTTTCAATGGAAGATAATCAGCAATTTTTTTGAATCCTGCTTCATGGATGTTTCGTGCAGCTTCAAAAAAATAAACATTTTTCTCATTCGCTAGATGAATGATCTCATCCATTTCTTTAGGCGTACTAAATGCCGGTTTTTCAACAATGACATTTTTCCCTGCTAAAATGCCTTGTTTTGCTTGTTGAAAATGCAGGCTGTTAGGCGAAGCAATGTATACCGTATCAAGATGTTCCAGACCAAAAAAAGTTTCTAAATCTGTCGCATAGGCAATATCTCCCTCATACTTGGCGCCAAATTCTTGTGCTTTTTCTAAATGTCTCGAATAAACTGCTGTTAATTCATATTGTTTCGTGCTTAATGCTGCTTGCACAAATTGATGGGTGATCCAGTTGGTACCAATAATTCCTAAATTGATCATTTCATTTACCTTCTTTCTATTTATTCGGGTCTTCAAACGATGCCTCTACATCAAATGGTATGGCTTGTTTCAAATTGACACAATCCGCTGTTACCTGACAATTATAGGCTAAAACATTCACGCCGTTTAACTGTCCGTAGCGTATGATATTGGCTAACTCCGGTTGCATTGCTTCGTTGATTGTTGCCAGATGAAGGTGTTCAAACTGTGCGATAAACAACACGTAAGTTTCATAGCCTTCCTGTCGCGCTTCCACTAATTCTTTCACATGTTTTAAACCTCGTAACGTTGGCGCATCAGGAAACGCCCCAATTCCTTTATTTTCTAAAGTCATTCCCTTTACTTCGACGAACACTTTTTGTCCTGAATCTGTTTCTAAATAAATATCAAATATGGACTGTCGATAGCGGACTTCACGCTTGAACTTAACGATTTTTCCGATCAACGATGGCAACTGGATTGTTCCAGATAAAATTCCTTCTAATGCCAAACGGTTGGGAAGTTGACTATCGATATTGAACCAGTTATCCCCTTTTTTCACAGCAATTAAATCATAATCTGTTTTCCGTTTTATACTAGGTGTATATGCAACCGCTACTTTCGCTCCTGGAAGCAGGACTTCTTTACCTCTTCCAGTGTTTTTCACATGGGCTACGATCACTTCTCCTTGTTGGTTCAAGCAATGAGCGATGAAACGATTCGGTCGTTCAATAAAAAAAGCGATTTCTACTTGCTGGTACTTCAAAAACGGTCACCTTTCTTCCTACTATGTATCCTACCATAATTTCACAAAAAACTCTTGAAAAACCAGTCGAAAGTCCTAGAGAAATCTTTATTTTTTTTAGGTACAATGAAACTGACAGAAAATGATCGTTGGAATTAAAAGAGGTTAGGAGTGACAATCGTATGATACGTAAAAAAACACTTTATGGAATCCTTGCATTTTTTGCTATTTTATTTGGAAAATTCTTTCTGAAAAAGAAACAGCCAACCACCAAAGACTTTGATCCAACGCAATATCATGGAACCTGGACCTTTATAGATAAAAATCAACAAAAACAACAACTACTGGTCACAGAAACGTTTGATTTATCTATCAACGGTCACTCCTTAGTAACGGAATTGGTCGAACTAACTCCACAGCAACTCGTCTTGCGAGATCAATATGGTTTTTATTTGATCCTATCATACAGTGATACGACCTTTTATGATGAATCATCCGATACTTCTTATACGTTGACAAAACAAAATAGTTCCTCAAAAGAGGGTGTGACAAGAGCGGCTAACTCTGAGAAATAAGTCGAAGAATTTCCAAAAATCTCCTCCTGTTTTTGGAATTCTTCGACTTATTTTTGATAGAGCCACTTCTTGAACGACTTTTAGAGCAAGTCCTGTATCCCAAACTCTTTTCATTCCCTTCATCATTGATTTACCTTTCTGTATTTCTTCGTTTATTTTACGTTTTTTGTCTAGAAAAATAGTCATTTGATGTTTTTTTGATAAACTTACTAATGATGGTTTCATACCATGAAAGGATGATTAAACATGACACCAAATCGAGAAGATTACTTGAAAATCATTTTGGAATTAGGCGGAGACACGACAAAAGTAAATAATAAACAAATCGTTTCCAGTCTTGCTGTGTCCCCAGCTTCTGTTAGCGAAATGATTTCCAAACTTGTGAAAGAACAACTCGTTGAGCATTCTCCTTATCAAGGAGTTCAACTTACGGAGACTGGCTTACAAAAGGCAAGTAGTTTGATTCGCAAACATCGTTTATGGGAAGTTTTTTTAGTCGAACATTTAGATTATAGCTGGAACGAAGTCCATGATGATGCTGAAGTGTTGGAACATGTGACTTCAGAACAACTTGCTGACCATTTAGAAGACTATTTGAATCATCCTATGCACTGTCCACATGGTGGAATTATTCCTAAAAAAGAACAAGTGGTTCATGAAGAACGTAGACAAACATTAGAGTCTTATCCAGTTGGTTCTAAAGTTCGCATCGCTCGAGTGTTGGATGAAAAAGAACTATTGGACTATCTTGTGACGATTGACTTAAACATTGATGAAGAATACGAGATTGTAGATGTTGCCGCTTATGAAGGACCGATCACAATCCAAAATCAACAAAAGAAAATCCCTGTCAGCTTTAAAGCAGCCAGTACGATTTTTGTCGACAAATTATAAAGGAGTACACCCATATGGCTAATGAAAAAAATGTCTTATTTACAATCTTTGGTGGTACAGGTGATTTAGCACAACGCAAATTGTATCCTTCCTTGTTCCGCCTTTATAAAAAAGGAAATCTAGGAAAACATTTTGCAGTAATCGGTACTGCTCGTAGACCTTGGAGCGATGAGCATTATCGTGAAGTGGTCGCTTCGACGATCCAGTCCTTGAATCCGACTGAAGAAGAAGCAAAAGAATTTGCTAGTCATTTCTACTATCAATCACATGATGTAAATGATTCTACCCACTACAATACTTTAAAAGACCTAGCTGACCGCTTAGATGAAACCTACCAATTAGCTGGCAATCGCATCTATTATTTAGCCATGTCTCCAGAATTTTTCGGTACGATCGTTTCTCATCTTAAATCGCAACATATCGTTACTGAAAATGGTTATAATCGCTTGATCATCGAAAAACCATTTGGTTCAGATTATCAATCTGCATTCGAGCTGAATGAAAAGATCCGTCAAGTCTTCCCTGAACAAGATATCTTTAGGATTGATCATTATTTAGGTAAAGAAATGATCCAAAATATCTCAGCAATTCGTTTTGCTAATAACATTTTTGAATCACAATGGAACAATCGCTATATCGATAATATTCAGATTACATTCGGTGAAGCTTTAGGTGTTGAAGATCGTGGTGGCTACTATGATCACAGTGGTGCTTTAAAAGATATGGTCCAAAACCACATTCTACAAGTACTAGCACTTTTAGCGATGGAACCTCCTGTCGCCTTTTCTGAAAAAGAAATTCGTGCAGAAAAAATCAAGGCACTGAAAGCTGTGCGAATCTATGAAAAATCTGAAGCATTAAAAAACTTTATCCGTGGGCAATATGCACCTGGTGAGTTAGATGGTAATACATTTAAAGGCTATCGTGAAGAAGATAAAGTAGATCCTGAATCTACTACCGAAACTTTTGTAGCTGGGAAGTTTGTCATTGACAATTTCCGCTGGTCAGGTGTTCCCTTTTATGTGCGCACTGGGAAACGTTTGACAGAAAAAGGAACTCGGATCAATATCGTCTTTAAACAAGTCCCAGTCAATGTTTTTAAAACTTCGGTCGAAGATGAACCTTGTGAAGATAGGACATTACCACCAAATGTTTTAACGATTTATATCCAACCAACGGAAGGTTTCTCTTTAACATTAAATGGAAAAGAGGTTGGACAAGGGTTTAACACTGAATTTAGAAGATTAGAGTACCGCAATAGCGCTGAAATGGTTGAAAACAGTCCTGAAGCTTATGAGAAGCTGCTTTTAGATGCTTTAAAAGGTGATGGTACAAACTTTTCACATTGGGAAGAAGTTGCTCAATCTTGGCATATCGTCGATGTCATTCGTAAAGCTTGGGATCAAGTGGAACCTGACTTCCCTAATTATAAAGCTGGAACAATGGGACCAGAAGGTGCATTTGAATTGCTGGAAAAAGATGGGTTTGAATGGATCTGGCAACCAGATGACTGGTACCGTGATCGTGGAAAGCTAGAAGACTAGCTGTGTAGAACGTTTAAAAGTAAAAATTTACTAATATTAAGAGTCTGGGATATTAATCAGTTATGTTCTGATTAATATCCCAGACTTTTTGGCTCCTCTCGGCTCTATATGGATAATGAAATCACTCTATTAAAACGAAAAACATCAAAGCTAGTAACTCTTACTAACTTTGATGTTTTTTAGATAACTTTCCTTTAGTCACCAAACATGACCAAATTTTTATTCAAATCCTTCTGCCACTGCTTCTGGATAGTTTTCTTCAACGATGTGCGCACAGCGTCCACATAAGTGTGGTAATTTTTCATCAACGCCTACGTCTTTGCGGATTTGACGACAACGATCGCATGTTTGTCCGTCAGCTTTTTCTACTAAAATGGCTACGTCATCAAATTTCACCGCAGCTTCTGGTACTTCTGCGTTAGCTGACATCACTTCATAGTAATCTGGTGACACGATCAACAATTGTGGAATATCCGCATCCACAGCTGTCAGCAATCCACGAACTTGTTCATTTGGATAGATCGTTAACTTCGCTTCCAAAGATTTACCGATCAATTTATTGTTTCGTGCTTCTTCTAAAGCTTTTAACACTTTATCACGGAAGTCCATAAATGCTGCCCAAGTATCCATCAATTCTTCTTGATTTGGATACTCTTGGTAACCTGGAAGTTCACTTAATTGAACAAACTCTTCTTCTTCTTTTAAGAAAGACCAAATTTCTTCTGCAGTATGTGGAATAATCGGTGTTAATAATTTTGTTAAAGCTACTGCTGTTTGATAAAACACAGTTTGCATACAACGGCGTTGGTAATCATTTTCTGATTCGATATAAACAACATCTTTAGCAAAATCCAGATAGAACGCAGATAGATCTACTGTTAAAAAGTTCATTACGGTACGATAGATGTGCATGAAGTTATATTTCTCATATCCTTCTTCACGAATTTCTTTAATCACTTCGTTCAATCGGATAGTCATATATTTATCTACAGAACGTAATTCTTCAAATGAAATCGTATCTTTTTGTGGATCGAAGTCTTCAGTATTTGCAATCAAGAAGCGCATCGTATTTCTGATTTTGCGGTAAACTTCTGCTACTTGGCTTAAAATATCCATGGATACACGTACATCTGCTTCATAATCCACACTAGCTACCCACAAACGTAAGATATCCGCGCCAAATTGTTTGATCACTTTATCTGGCAAGATCGTGTTACCTAACGACTTACTCATCTTACGCCCTTCGCCATCCAGAGTGAACCCTTGAGAAAGGACAGATTTATACGGTGCAACCCCATTGATTGCCACACTTGTAGTAATACTTGAATTGAACCAGCCACGGTATTGATCAGAACCTTCTAAATACATATCAGCTGGGAATGATAGTTCTGGACGTTGACGCAAGACTGCTTCGTGAGAAGAACCTGAATCAAACCAAACATCCATGATATCTGTTTCTTTCGTAAACTGTCCATTCGGTGATCCTGGATGCGTAAAGCCTTCTGGAAGAAGATCTTTCGCTTCTTTCTCAAACCAAATGATTGAACCATGTTCAGCAAACAATTGCGCTACGTGTTCAATCGTTTCCGGCGTAATGATTGCTTCCCCATTTTCAGCGTAAAAGATTGGCAATGGCACACCCCATGCACGTTGACGTGAAATAACCCAGTCGCCACGATCACGGATCATATTATAAAGACGTGTTTTCCCCCAAGGAATAATCCAATCTACTTTCTCTACTTCCTCTAAAATATTTTGTCGGAAATCGTCGATTGATGCAAACCATTGTGGTGTAGCACGATAAATCACAGGTTTTTTCGTACGCCAGTCATGAGGATAACTATGCGTAAAGAAGTCAAGTTTTAATAAAGCACCTTTTTCTTGTAACAAATCAGTAATCATTGGATTCGCTTTGTCGTAAAAGACCCCTTCAAATCCTGGTGCTTCTTCTGTATAAACCCCTTTTGAATCCACTGGAGAAACTACTGGCAATTTATATCTGTTTCCTGCAATATAGTCATCTTCCCCGTGACCTGGTGCTGTATGGACTAATCCAGTACCAGCGTCTAAAGTTACATGGTCACCTAAGATGACTAATGATTCCCGCTCATAAAACGGATGCCAAGCAGTCATGTATTCCATTTCCTGACCAGCAATCTCTTTCAACACCTGAACATCAGACCAACCGATTTCAGTTTGAACCTTTTCTAATAAATCTTTTGCAACGACAAATTTACGTCCATCTGCTTCGATTAAAACGTACGTATAAGTTGGATTTACTGCAATCCCTTGGTTTGCTGGTAATGTCCATGGCGTAGTTGTCCAAATAACGAAAGCTGTATCTTCATCTAACAACCCTTTGCCATCTTTCACATTGAAAGCCACAAAGATAGAAGGAGACTTCACATCTTTATATTCGATTTCTGCTTCAGCAAGTGAAGATTCACTTGACGGAGACCAATAGATTGGTTTCAATCCTTTATAGATATAGCCTTTTTCAGCCATTTTACCGAAAACACGGATTTGTGCCGCTTCGTAAGAAGGATCCAACGTGACATATGGATGCTCCCAATCGCCTGCCACTCCTAGTCGTTTGAAATCTTCTCGTTGTTTGTCGACTTGTGAAAGGGCATATTCACGACATTTTTCTAAGTACTCTGACATTGTCATTTCTTTTCGTTTGATCCCTTTATTGGCTAATACTTGTTCAATCGGTAAACCGTGAGTATCCCAACCTGGAACATAAGGTGCACGAAATCCTGACATTGATTTTGAACGGATAATGATATCTTTACTGATTTTATTTAATGAATGTCCTAAATGGATATTTCCATTTGCATAAGGAGGTCCATCATGTAAGATGAAACTTGGCTTTCCTTCATTTAATTCTTGTCTTTTTTGATAAATTTTATTTTCTTCCCATTCTTTTTGCCAATCCGCTTCACGATTAGGCAAATTACCACGCATTGGGAATTTTGTTTTACCTAGTTGTAAGGTTTCTTTCATTTTCATAAACCAGTTACGCTCCTTCTTTCATCATTTTAAAGAACACAAAAAAGCATGTTCATCCAAAGGGACGAACATGCCGTGGTACCACCCAAATTCAGTTACATGATCATGTAACTCTTAAAAACCAATAACGAGGTCAACCGTTGTTTCTTACTCCTATTTCAGAAACAATTTTCGTAGAGGATCTTTCACTTTGCAGGGTCTTGCCGAACTTCCACTATCATCGGCTCGCTGAAAAGAATGACAAAATGCTTTTCTGTTCTACTCTTCGTCATCACCAGGAATGATCGAAATATCGATCGCCTGTGTATCAAATGCAGTCATTGGTGCTTCCATGATGCCTGTGTCTGAGTTTACATCAGTTTGATTTTCATTGTCAAGTTGTTTTGCTAAAACTTCTTTGATCACTTCATGACTATCTGACACATAGCTTGAGAAAGGTTGTAAAATTTCATCCCATTCTGGACTTTTTACTTGTTCTAATTGAGATTCTAACATCAAGCTGATTCGTTGGTGGAAAACTCGTGTTTTTTTCTTTAAGTCTTCTGTTTCAACTGCTAGCTGTTTTGCTTTTTCAGTTGCATCTGTTAGGATTTGTCTTGCTTTTTCTTCCGCATCTGTCGTTAATTGGTGCGCACGTTTTTCAGCCGTAGCCACTAATTCATCCGCTTTGTTTTGAGCAGATGTCACGATTACTTCGGACTCTTTACTTGCACTTGTTTTAACTTTATCCGCTGTGTCTTGTGCCACGATGATTGACTGATTCAATGCATCTTTTAGTTCATTGAAATATTCTAATTTTTCTTCTGAATGTTTCACTGCTTTTTCAAGTTCACGGTTTCGTTGCGTGATTTCTTCATAGTCACGAACAACTAAATCTAAGAAATCATCTACTTCGTCTTGATTGTATCCCCGCATTTTTGTGGGGAATGTTTTGTTTTGGATATCTAATGGAGTTAAAGCCATGTGTAAACCACCTTTTTGTTTTATTTACGTAATACACCAAATAATACCCTGTATTTTTCTTTTTAGTTTTTCCTTCAAGTTCTTGAATTTGGATTCGACCAAATCCTCTGATCGAAACGATATCTAATAACTCAAGTAAAAAATCAGGGCGTGTATTTTCTGTCCAATTTACTTTTACTTTTCCAGACTCAATCAGCTGCTTCGAACGCTGTCTAGAAATATTATAAATCTCCGAGATCACGCTGTCTAGTCTCAATGAAGTCACTGTACCTCTTTCTTGTGTCCAACCATCTTTTGGCACAAGTAATTCCGTATACTTGATTGGCTCCATCCGAACAGAGACTTTGCCGATTTTTGTTACTTGCGTTGCTACAAACTGTTCAACTTCTCTTGCAATGAACACTTGCCAACGATCACCATCAGAAATGATATCACCAAAGTAAGCTCGTTTGATACCTGTACCAACCAATGTACCTAATACTTTTCCATGAGTCAAACTAGCAAACTTACTCGGATAATGGATTTCATAAAGTGACACCTCAAAATCTTCGTCAGTAGGCTCATAATAGTCAGGAAAAATCAAACATCGCTTCCGTTCTGCTTGCTCATAACCGCCATAAAATGAAAAGTGTAATTCACTATCTTGACGGATCAGCGTCTCTAGTATATAGGATTGTCTTGGATCAAGAAAGTCAGTAAGATAAGGTGCATATTGCCCTTGTACCTGTTCGATCCAATCACCTACTGAATCGATGAAAGAACGTTCATCTGCACGGAAATGCTGATAAACATTTGCGTCCATATTTTCCCCTCCTATCAGCTACTCCTTTGATCGTTTTAATAAATTGCCATGACTATCCATAAAACGATATGTTGAAGACCTTGTACTGCTAAGTTTAAAATCAAGATCGCAGCTAGAATCGTAAAATCAATTCCACCAAATCGAAGTGGAAGCCGATCAAATAACTGGATATACGGTTCACAGATTTTTGCTAAAAAGCGACCAATCCCTGATTGATATCCTCCTGGAAACCAGGATAAAAGTGCATAAACCATTAACAAAAGACTGTAAAAGTAGGCTGCTCGTCCCAGCAGATTAAGTAATATAAAAATAATATAAATTGTCGTTCCTCCTCTTATAGGTCAAATAGGTTCACGTCTGCAAAAGATTGTGCTGTTGAACTATCGATTTCCATTCCAGTTGGCGTGCATAGAAAAATCTCGTCACCTACTCGCTTAATGTCACCATCTAATGCATAGACAGTGCCAGTTAAAAAATCAACGATTCTTCTCGCTTGTTTTTCTTCTACTAAATGGAAATTTACTAATGTTGCTTCACCAGCAATGATTCGTTTAGCAATAGCCATTGCTTCAGAATAAGCTCGTGGTTCCATGACCGTAATTTTTCCAGCTAAATTTGTTTTAGGTGTAAAAGAAGTTTTTGCTGTTTCTTCTTTACGTGTTTTTTTAGCTGGTGTTTGATGTAATTCAATCACTTTTTTTGTTTCATTTGCCGCTACACTTTCACGAGCAACAGGACGTGTTGTTTGTTGCGCACGTGGCTTTGAGACAGCTCTTGGCTGGCTCATTTGAGATTGTGTTGGCTGTATTGGTTTCTTTTTTGTTGTAGGCTGTGCTACAGCCGGCTTAGATGTTTCAGGATACTCCTCGTACTCTTCCTCATCAGCTAATCCGAAAAAATTAGCAATCGCACCTCTATTTAAAAGTGGCATTATTGTTCCTCCTCGTCTTTGAATAGCGCTGTTCCTACACGGATGAATGTGGCACCTTCTTCGATTGCCAGTTGAAAGTCCTGACTCATTCCCATGCTTAATTCCGTACATGGTGCATGCGAAAAACCTTTCGAATGAACAAGATCACGCAATTCTTTCAGCGTTCCAAATACTTTGCGAATTTGTTTAGCAGAAGCCTCTTTAGGTGCCATCGTCATTAAACCAACAACCTTTATTTTAGACAAAGCAACTAAAGATTCGATAAAAGGAACCAGCTCTTCTGGCGAAAAACCATGTTTGGATGCTTCACCAGATACATTCACTTCCACAAAACAATCGAGGGGTTTTGTTGCCCTTTTTTGTATTTCTTCTGCTAATTTCAAACTGTCTAATGCGTGAAAGCAATCAATTTCATTTATAATCAATTTTACCTTTCTACGCTGCAAATTACCAATTAAATGCCACTTTACATCAGGATAATTAACTAAATCTTGTTTTTTTTGTAACAATTTATCTACGCGGTTTTCTGCGCAGTTTTTTACACCCTGTTCAATCAATTTTTCTGCCGTAGCAGAATCCACTGATTTGGTGACAGCGACTAGTGTGACTTCTTTCGGATCACGATGAACAAGAGCACACGAGTCCTGAATCTCTTGCTCGATTTTTAGCAAGTTGTCAGCAATCATGTGCTCTTCCTCCTTTATTTTTTACGACGGAAAAATGGTGGTGTACTTAATTCATCGTCACCTTTTGCTTTTGTTTCTTCACGATTGAATGTATCAAATTCTTTTTTTTCGATAGGTTCAAAATTCGTTTCTTCAACTCTAGGACGGACATTTTGTTCACGTCTGATGTCCCAGTCACCAAAACTGCTATTTTCTTCTTCAGCAGAGATTGGTTTTGCTTGATCCATATCTAAAACTGTTTTTTGAGTAGATGATTGCATTTGTGTTTGTCTAGCCGGACGACTAGACTTGCGTTCCTTTTTTGATTCGTCGATACCCGTTGCAATAACCGTTACACGGATTTCATCGCCCATTTCTTCATTGATTGATGTACCTAGAATGATGTTAACATCGCCTGTAGCAGCATTTGCTACGATATCTGAAGCATCTTGAGCTTCAAATAAAGTCATGTCTAATCCACCAGTGATGTTAAGCAAGACTTGCTCAGCTCCATCGATTGATGTTTCAAGAAGTGGAGAAGAAATAGCTTTCTTCGTCGCTTCGATCACACGTTCTTCACCGCTTGCTACACCGATACCCATTAACGCTGTTCCTTGGTTTTCCATAACAGTTTTCACATCAGCAAAGTCAAGGTTAACGTAACCTGGGGCTGTAATCAAATCTGAGATCCCTTGAACCCCTTGACGTAATACATTATCAGCTTCACGGAAAGCTTCTAACATTGGTGTTTTCTTGTCAACTACTTCAAGAAGACGGTTGTTTGAGATAATCAATAATGTATCGACGTTTTCTTTCAAACGTGCGATACCTTCAGCAGCAAATCTGCCACGTTTTGGTCCTTCAAAAGTGAATGGTCGAGTTACGACACCGACAGTCAAAGCACCAAGTTCTTTAGCAATTCCTGCTACGATTGGAGCAGCACCTGTACCAGTTCCGCCTCCCATACCTGCAGTAATGAAAATCATGTCAGCGCCATCTAAGGCTTCGCGTAAAGCTTGTTCACTTTCTTCGGCAGCTTTTTGACCAACTTCTGGTTGAGAGCCTGCGCCTAGTCCGCGTGTATATTTAGGTCCTAATTGGATAACTGTTTCAGCTTTTGAATTTTTCAATGCTTGGACATCTGTGTTGGCAGTGATGAACTCAACACCTTTTACATTTTCTTCAATCATACGGTTAACAGCATTTCCACCGCCGCCACCGACACCGATGACTTTGATTACTGCGCCGTCATTGATATTATTATCAATTGAGAATTCCATATTTTATTCCTCCCAGGATGAATTAATCAAAAATTTTTGAAAAGAAACCTTTAATTTTAGTTGTTACATCTTCGTCTGATTTCTTTTGTTCAGGTTCGTCGTAGACCGTTTCTTCTGGAACATCATAGCTATCATTATCATATGATGTCACTTCTTGTTCTACAGTTGTGTGATGCGCGACCACTGTTTCACCTGTCACAGCAATTTTAGCCAATTGATAGACTTCACTCAAGTTAGCTGAGTAATCCACGATGCTGATCACATTAGTAAAGACTGGATTACGAAGTCCCATTTGGTTAGGTACATATAGCTTAACATTCACACCAAAAATCTCTTGTGCCAGATCAACAACACCTGGAAGGCTTGCAGCACCACCAGTTAGTACGATACCACCAGGTAACTCTAGTGCTTCGATTTGGTCTAACGCTTCTTTGGCTTTATTGAAAATCTGTTCCATACGGGCTGAAATCACTTCTGATAAATAGCGTTCATCCACTTTGACAGGTTCAGATTGACCGATCACATCTACTGGAAACTCTTCATTTGCAGAAGTACGTTCTGGATAAGCATCCCCATAATTGATTTTTAACGCTTCAGCATTATTGAATGACGTATTCAACACAATCGAGATATCTTTTGTGACGAACTCGCCACCTTCTTGATCTAGACTAGTGAACTTCAATTGTTTGTCATGCATAACAGCTGTTGTCGTTTGTCCACCGCCCATATCAATCACGATCGTTCCAAAATCTTTTTCTCCATCTGAAAGGATTGTTTCTGTTAAAGCTAATGGTGTAATGACTAATTCATTGACAACCAATCCTGCATTTTCTACACATTTACGGATATTATGAACAATCGTCTTTGGCCCAGTAAATAACAAGCCATACATTTCTAATCTGACACCGATCATTCCACGAGGATCTTTGATTCCTTCGAATCCATCAACGGTAAAGTCTTGTGGCAAAATTGATACGATTTGACGTTCAGGAGGAATTGAACGAACAAGGGCAGCTGAAGCCACGTTTCTGACATCTTCATCGGTGATTTCTTTCGAATCCCCGTTTACTGCAATCATTCCTTGGCAATTTTCCACTTCAAGCAAGTTTGCTGGTAGACCAACACTAACCCCTTTGATCTGTATCCCTGCTTTTTCTTCTGCTTGTCTTACTGCTCGTTGTATCGCTTGGACCGTTTTATCGATATCAACGATAATGCCGCGGTTAATCCCTTCTGATTTTGCGTTTCCTACTCCAATAATATTCATTTGGCTGTCGATATATTCAGCCACGACAACTTTGACAGATGTCGTTCCAATATCAAGGCCTACATACATTCCTGTTTTTGCCATGAACGGGATTCCCTCCTACTTACTATTCCATATACAAGCGAACAACTAACGTCCGTTTTTAAATATACTTTAATAGATATATTCACTGCCTTCAATTCTACCATAAATTACCGGTTTTTAGAAAGTAGATTATCACTTTTTAAAACTGTTTTATTAATTTTCGGTTAAATCTGAAGACGATGAACTTGAATTGTCATCGATTTGGCTAGATTCACTTGTATTCTCTGACTGACCTGCTTGATTTGACTCAACTGATTCCGAAGATTGGTCTGACTGATCACTTGATGCTCCCGATTGTCCTGTGAGATTTTCGGTAGAACTTGTCTGCACAGATGAATCTGTTGCTCCGCCATTCTCCTTCTTGCTTTCACTGTAAGGATAAGAGAAAATCCCTACCTCCATATCAATGACGCCCTTTTCCTTCATCTCTTTAGCGACTTGTGGATAATATTTCATTTGACTGGCTAGATTTTGAATATTGACGATCACTTGGTTCCCATCATTCATATTTAGTTGGATCAAATTTTTATTGCTCTCTTTTGGTGTATATTTGATTTCTGAAATTGCTTTTTGTAATTCTGAAGTTAATTGATTATATTCTTTAACCAATTGACTAATTTTGGCGTTATCTGTGAAATTCTCTAGAATTGGTAAATTCTTAGTCGGATTTGCTACTTTTTCCTTTAAGACTTTTCCATTTTCGATTACAGGAAAATATTCGCCGTCCTTCATCACTAAAGCAATCTCTTTGTATTCTTTGATAGCCAACTCAAAAGTATTGATTGACTTAAAATGCAATTGTGCGCTCTCTACTCTTGGTTGTTCTTTTTTCAATGTATCAAGATATTGGTTTTTATGGAAATACTGACTCCAAACATTTCCATCAATTGCCAAATGAGAGTCGGCAATGGCTATTTGACTCGTAATCATTTGGTTCCCTGAAACTGTTATCCCTTGCAGTCGACTATAAGGGGAAACATAATAAATCAAAAAAATCAGTGGGATCGTTAGGATTGAAATAATAAAAGTCAGTCTTCGATAAAGAACTTTATTTCGTTGATTTTTCAGATTCGGTAGCCGATTTAAAAAAGAGCCATTATAAGGACTACCAATTTTTGGTTGTTCAATTTTTTCAAATGGCTCAGAGTCCCCTTTTTTCATTGGATCAGAAGCGGTTGCTTCTTGCTTCTCACCTTCCGCTGAGTCTGCTTCTTTAGTAGCGGAAGTGGATGCTGCCGGCTCATTTGTATTTTCTATTTTTTTCTTCTTTTTGCTCTTCTTTTTGTTCTTCCTTTTTTTCGTGTTCTGCCAAATATTTCCGGTTGGCCTTTTGCCAAGGAGTTAGATTTTGTTCACCCTCAGATTCATTTGGCAGCTTGTCTGGCTTTTTTTCTTACTCACTAAGACCACACCACCTTTATTTTTGAATTAATGATTTTACTAGCTCGTACATTCTTTCTGATGCGTCTGGGATTCCTTGCTGTTTAGAAGCTAAAGACATTTGTTTTTGTAATTGATCATTAGTCATGATCTCTTCAATCGCTTGTTTTAGGGAACGTCCATCTAATTCGTCATCTTTGATCATCTTCGCTGCATTGTTTTTGACTAAGCTCATTGCATTTTTTGTCTGATGGTCATTCGTCACATAAGGACTTGGAATTAGAATAGCTGGCAAACCTAAAGCTGTTAATTCAGCAATCGAAGTCGCACCTGCTCTACCAACCAATAGATCGCTTGATGCCATTACTTCTGCCATTTTATTGATATAAGGCTGTATGCTGACATTGGCACAAGCAGGAACTTTCGTTTGGATATCTTTATAATAGCGTTCGCCTGAGGCATACAGAACCTGGTATTCCTGATCGAACGACATTAAAAATTCTGTTACTGCCTGATTGATTTTTAAAGCCCCTTGACTACCACCAAAAATCAAGACTGTTTTTTTCTCTGGATCAAGTCCATAAGTGGCTAAAATTTTCGATTTATCCATATCCGCAACTTCTTGCGCCCGAGGATTACCGATCAAAGACGATTTTTCTGCAGGAAAAAATGGAGCAGCATCTTCAAAAGAAAGTGCGATTCGATCCACATAGCGACTTAAAAATTTATTGGTGATGCCAGGCACACTATTTTGTTCATGGATGATCGTAGGAATCGCTAACTTAGATGCCGCATAGACTACTGCACCCGACACGTAGCCCCCAGTCCCAATCACCACATCTGGTTTAAATTCTTTTAAAATTTTTTTTGCTTCTCGAATACTTTTTAAAAAAAGTTGGATAGTCTTCAGATTATGTAGCGAAAGTTTCCGCTGAAATCCTTGTATTTCTAGCGTACGAAAAGGCATCCCGGTCTCAGGAACAATTTTATTTTCTAAGCCTCTTTGCGCTCCAACGTACATAAACTCAGTATTCGGCTCTTTTGTTTTTACATAATTGACGAAGGCTAGTGCTGGATAAATATGCCCGCCAGTTCCGCCACCAGTAACCAAAATTTTCATTCATTCTCGCTCGTTTCTACTTTTGTATAGTTAGTTTATTGACAGCTTCCATAAACCGTTCGCCTCTAATTTCAAAATTAGGGTATTGATCCCAACTTGCATTTGCTGGGGACAATAAGATCGAATCACCCTCTTCACTCAATTCAAGGGCGATCGGTACAGCGGCTTCTGCGTTTTCAGCTGCCTTGATCACAGGGATACCTGCTTTCTTGCCGGCATCCGCTAATCTATTTTGAGTTTCCCCAAAAGTGATCAACGCTTTGATGCCTTTTAAAGCTGGTATCAACTCATCAAATGAATTTCCCCGATCCAGACCTCCAGCGATTAATACTAATTGATCTAACTGAAAACCACTTAATGCCATTTTAGTAGCTAAAATATTAGTGGCTTTTGAATCGTTATAAAACTTCCTTCCTTGAAATTCCCCCACATACTGTGTACGATGCGGTACTCCATGGAAATGGTGTAAAGCATTTTTGATCGCTTCATTTGAGATACCATATAATTTAGCAACTGAGATGGCAGCTAGTGCGTTCTCAACATTGTGTGAACCAGGAACACCCAATTCTGTAATATCCATGATTTTTTCTTGGTTATAGTAGATACTACCATCTAAAGAATAGGCACCTTTAGGTAGTTTTTGTTCCGTCGCAAAAGGTAACACCGTTGCTTTAGTCTTTTTGCTGAGTTCTCTTAGCTCTTCTTGATTCCAATTCAAAATCAAATAATCTTTCTCTGTCATATTCTGTTGTAAATGCCATTTTGCTTTTACATATTCTTTTCTCGTTTTGTGGTAATCGATATGAGCCTCATAAATATTGGTTACTACTGCTACATGGGGACGAAAATCAGTGATTCCCATCAATTGGAAACTAGATAGTTCCATAACGATTTTATCGTCAGCTGTTGCTTCTTGCGCCACACTACTAGCTGGATAACCGATATTCCCGGCTAGGCGAGCTGTTCCTGGCAAATCACCAGCGTTCAATAACAAGCCTGTCATAGTTGTTGTTGTTGTTTTACCATTTGTTCCTGTAATCCCAATAATCGGACATTCCGCTACCTCGTAAGCTAATTCCACTTCCGTAATTACTGGAATACCCAGTTCTTGTGCTTTTTGAACAAATGGATGACTATACGGAATCCCCGGATTTTTCACCATCAAAGAAAATTCTTCATCCAATAATTCAATCGGATGGCTTCCAGCAATCACTTTGACTCCCAGTGATAGCAACTCTTGTGCTTCTGGATTTTCATCAAACGGCTTTCCGTCATTAACAGTGACAAGTGCGCCCAACTCATGTAACAGTTTGGCCGCACTAAATCCACTTTTCGCTAATCCAAGAACAAGGACTTTTTTGTTTTCATATATTGAAATTTTTTTCATTTCCTGTCATCTCCTACCAAATGAACCATAGTGTTATTAAAGAAGTTACAATACTTACTAACCAAAAAATGATGTCGATCTTCCATTCTGACCAACCACACATTTCAAAATGATGATGGATAGGAGACATTTTGAAGATACGTTTTCCTGTTAATTTGAAAGAAGTAACTTGAAGCATTACACTTGCTGTCTCCATAACATAAATCAAACCAACTAATAACAATGTCCACTCTTGGTTTAGCATAATAGAAATTGCTGCCAATAATCCACCTAATGCCAGAGAACCAACATCGCCCATGAATATTTTGGCTGGTTTACGATTATAAGCAAAAAAGCCAAGTAACCCACCAAGCACACTTAAACAAATAACTAAGACATCATATTGTTGCTGATGCCAAGCAATGATTCCGTACGTTGCAAAAGAGATCGTTCCTAGTCCAGCAACTAATCCGTCAATCCCATCTGTCAGATTAACCGCGTTTGAAAAACCAACAAGCCAGAAAATAGCAAATACCCCATAGAATAGTCCAAGTGGCAACTCTATTCCAAAGAAATTTAACGTACCAGGATAGCCTTCTGAACGATAGACAAGATAAAAAATGATCCCGCCAATGATCTGCCCTAGCAGTTTTTGTTTAGAGTTTAGCCCCATGTTTCGTTTTTTAAAGATTTTAATGAAATCATCTAAAAATCCGATCACACCATATAAAGCTAAAACAAATAGTAGGATGAAAAGAGTAGGCGTCAACTGATTTTGCCAAGCGCCAACCCAAATTCCGGTTAATATTGCTGCAACTAAAAACACCAATCCACCCATCGTTGGAGTTCCGGCTTTTACATTATGCCATTTTGGTCCTTCTTCACGAATCGCCTGCCCTTGTTTTTTCATTTGAAAATACCCAATAAATAGTGGCATTGCTGCAATAGTCATTGCACAACTACTAACGATAGGAATCAATGCTTGTGTCCACTCCATACTCTTTTTCTCTCCCAATTCTATTCTTATTCTTCTAATGTAAAACTTAATTTTTTATCAGTGATTTTTTCATAGGGTGCTAAACTTTGCTCCTTACAGTAACCATCGCCATGGAAGGTGACTTCAACCCCTAAGATTTTCCCTAACTTCATAATATCTGCTTTGGACCAATCGGTGACATCAGGCATTAGCTTTTCTCCGCCTGTATACAAGATCAGTTTTTCGCCAGAAATCAATTGATCACCATTTGCAGTAGATTGTTTCTTCACTTTTTCCCCATCACCTACAACGATAGGTTGCAATCCACTTTTCTGTGCATCTGCTGCGGCAACGTCAGCACTTAGATTACGGTAATCTGCTACAGTGATTTTTTCTGTTTTTGCTTCTGGTGAATTTTCTTCTTCACTTTCTTGGAAGTCCATCGCACGTTTCATCAATGGATTAGCGATTTTAGCTAAAGCCATTCGATCGTAAGTCTTAGGATGTTTCATCGTAATGTATAAAACATACTCTGGATCTTCAGATGGAACCATTTCGACGATGGAATATAAGTATGCTGTATCACCAGTTTGGTACCCACCTTTATCAGAAGCAATCTGTGCCGTACCAGTTTTAGCTGAAACATTATAACCCGGCACACTATATACCCCATATGCACTACCATAATTTTCGCTTTCAACTACGTCACGCATATATTCTCGTACTTTTTCGGTCGTTTCTTTTGAAAATGGTTGCCCTAATACTTCCGTTTGCGTTGTACGCTCTTCATTCGTTGCAGGATCTACAACTTTACTGATGTAGCGTGGTTGGATCATCGTTCCATTATTTGCGACGGAAGTGAAAGCTTTCATCATTTGGAAATTTGTAACACCAATCGCTTGTCCATAAGAACTCATTGCGCGGTCAACGATATTTTCCGTTGGCAAAGCACCATTTACTTCATCATCTAGACCTGAATGAGTACTTTGACCAAAACCTAATTTTTGTAGGTAGTTGTACCAAGTACCGCCCATTCGTTGCTCTAGCATTACCATCCCAACATTACTTGACCAAGATAACGCTTGTCGCATCGTAAGAACTCCTTTTGCTCCAAAATCGTGGTCGTTGATCGTCGCATCAGCAACTTTTATTTTCCCAGATTGGTACGTTTCATTCTCATTGAATTTCCCTTCTTGGATCGCTGCTGCAGTCGTGAAGACTTTCATAGTTGAACCAGGCTCATAGCTATCTTGCACTAAGAAATTACGCCAAACAGCATCCTTGCCGGTTAAGCCTTCCATCGTTTCAGGATTAAAAGTAGGTCGTTGACCCATTGCTAGAATTTCTCCAGTTTTCGCTTTCATCAACATGGCTGTTAATTCTTCTGGTTGGTATTCTTCATTCACTTGATCCATAAGCGTTTCAAGATAACTTTGTAAACGACTATCCAACGTCGTATAGATATCTTGTCCGTCAACTGCTTTCACTTCTTCTGCCACTGTTCCTGGTAGAGGATTTTGGTAGTTGTCTTTTTGGTAAACGATCTTCCCATTTTTACCACTTAAAATATCATTATAAGCAGCTTCTAGTCCGAGCTTTCCAACTAAGCCATTTTCATTTTTATCTGGAACAGCATAGCCGATAAAGTGGGAAGCAAATTCGCCGTTAGGATACATCCGTGCGGGATGATCTTCAAAATACAGACCGACTACTCCTGCTTTCTTCATATCGTCTTCTATATTCTGTTTGGTCTCTTGACTGATATTTTTTCCATAAGAACCAAATTCAACTTGATATAGATTATTTTTGGCGCCATCTTTTAAGATTTGTAAGGCATCGTTCTTTTCTATAGAGAGATTTTTATTTAGTATCTCGGCGATTTTGTCAAAGTTCTTTTCTTCGGCATACAATTTTTTGTCACCAGAAGTATAAGTTTTTGAAAGGATTGCTTTGATTGAGTAAGAAGTGGCATCTTCTGCCAAAGCGACCCCATTCCGATCATAGATCGTTCCTCGTTTTGCTTTTACGACCTCGCTCCCTTTGTAAAGTTGTTCGGTCTTTTCTGCCAAAGAGGTTCCTGCCACGTGACCACCGATCACGATATAAGAAAAACGAACGGCAAATAAAAAGAACAATCCAATACTCGTAGCAAATAAAATGATACCTACTTTTTTGCGATTGTTCGTCGGATTTAGATTTTTCTTTTCCATAAACCGCCGGAATTTATTTTTAAGACTCATTTACTTCACTTTCCTTAAATTGTCGTCATTGATTGACAACCCTTTTTCTTCTGCGATTTTTTTGATTCGTTCAGTACGTGATAATTCATTTTTTTCCTGTACTAAACTAGTTTTTTCTTGATTTTTTTGAGTGATCTCTGTTTGAATCGTTGTGATTGCTTTTTCGACACCACTAATATTTGTTCGTAACATGACTGTTAAGACACATAGTGCGATCACTGAAAAAATAATACTTACTACTGCTAATTTTTCTAAAACAGAAATATGTTTTAGGCGTTTAGCCGGTGATTGAGGGCGTACGATTTCTTGATTTGAATCTGGCAATTGTTGTTCTGGTTGATCAACCACTTCTGGTAAATCATATGGATATTCTTGGACTTTTTTTAATTCTGCCATTACGCTACTCCTCTTTCACTCGTATTTTTTCAGCAATCCGTAATTTTGCACTACGTGATCGATTATTTTCACTTAGTTCTTCTTCTGATGGAAGAATCGGTTTTCGATTAATCAACTTCAGCTCTGGCTGAAATTCTTCAGGAACAACCGGTAATCCGGGTGGTAAATCTTGAACGGTACTGTATTCTTTGAACATACTTTTGACAATCCGATCTTCTAATGAATGGAAGGTGATCACACTGATTCTTCCATTGATTTTTAATAGCCGAATCGCCTGTTCTAATGAAGCTTCTTCTGCACCTAATTCATCATTTACTGCAATTCTTATTGCTTGGAAAATTCGTTTAGCTGGGTGTCCACCTTTTCTTCTTGCTGGTGCAGGAATCACATCTTTAATGATTTCTACTAATTCACCAGTTGTTTGGATCGGATGGATTTTTCTTACTCGTTCAATTTCTCGAGCAATTTGTTTAGAAAATTTTTCTTCGCCATAACGAAAGAAGATTTTTACTAATTCATTATAGGAATACTCATTAACAACGTCATACGCTGACAGAGGTGCTGATTGATCCATACGCATATCCAAAAGAGCATCCTGATGATAACTAAAACCTCTTTCAGCTTCATCTAATTGTGGAGAAGATACGCCTAAATCATACAAAATACCATCGACTTGAGGAACATGCTCTTTTATCTTTGCTTCTAATTCACGAAAATTCGCTTTGATAAAAGTAACCATACCTTTTTCAATGTATGGGGCTAACCGTACTTTTGCATGATCAATGGCTTTTTGATCCTGATCGAATGCATAAAGGTGCCCGTTTGTATTTAATTGGCTCAAAAGATATTCACTATGTCCGGCACCGCCTAGTGTACAGTCTACATAAATGCCATCTGGTTTGATGTTCAAGCCATCTACCGTTTCTTTCAACATGACTGTATAGTGTTGAAATGTCTCAGTCATTAGTCAGCCTCTTCCTATTCTTATAGTCCAAAATCAATCATATTTTCAGCAATTTCATCAAAGTTTTCTGCTGCCACTTCAGAAAATTCTTGCCATCGTGCCTCATCCCAAATCTCGATTCGATTGGATACACCAATGACAACACATTCTTTCGTTAAAGCAGCGTAGTTTCTTAATGTACTGGGAATGTTGATCCGTCCTTGTTTGTCTAATTCACATTCAGTGGCCGCCGAGTAAAAAAAACGCACAAAAGTTCGAGCATCTTTTTTCGCTAAAGGCATGTCGTTCAGTTTTGTTTCTAAATTCGCCCACTCTTTCATTGGATAGCCAAAAAGACAGCCATCTAATCCACGCGTGAGAACGAATTGTTCACCTAACTCTTCACGAAGTTTTGAAGGTACGATCATACGACCTTTTGTATCAATATTATGCCGAAATTCGCCCATGAACATTGAAACTACCCCCATCTCTCCACTAACTAAAATTAGTCTACCACAATCCCCCACTTTCTACCACCTTTTATGGGAAATCAGAGAATAACTTTTTTATTAGTAAAAAAAATTTTAAGAATCAAGCTGTAAAAAGTCTTTAAAAAGTCTTTTTACAGCTTGATTGGCTTTTTATCAAAGATACGAGAGAAGATTTAAGACGATTAAAACGACATAAAAACCACTTGTTAACAAGAAAGCAAGACGCCAAGTCATTTTAAGATAACGTGAATAGATAATTTCATCATAGTAATACGCCTGGAATACAGCGATACAAATCGCCATCAACAAAAGTGAAATCATAAAGAAAGGAAGGAAGGAAACTGTCGCAGAATTGCGTGACAATGCATGCATCCCTCCCCATAAAAAAGGAACGGCAAGATCAGGCGCTTTGATTTTAAAACGACGATCTAATGAAAAAATTTTCACTAAAAAATTACAGCCAAACAACACGATGGCTGGAAAGATATACCAAAATAAAACAAGTGGCGTAAAAGTGCCCATCTAACAAAACTCCCTTTCATAGTTGGTTCAAGTATACCTGATGTATTTTACACAACTATTTCATTTATTTTAAATTTATAAAGTTTTCTACTATTTTTACTTCTTAGATAAAAATCTAATCCAAATTGTATGAGTCCACTCCTTTAATACTACCTTTTTCCTGTTCCTAGCAAATCCCATTTTCCAAGCTCTTTCACTGTGTTCTATTCTGATATTCGTTATAATAGATGAAAGAGCGTATTAGGAGGTTCAAAAATGATCAAGTATTTTTCTATCGAGGATCGACAATTGGTCAATACTCAAAAAGAAACAGCAGATACGATTTGGTATTGCGTCGAACGTCCAAGTGAAGATGAAATCCAACAAATCACACACCAATTTCAAATTCCGTCTGATTACATTACTTCTATTTTAGACGATGCTGAAAATTCACGAGAAGAAGAATTTAATCAGACCAAATTAACAAAACCAGCGTTATTATTATTGCAATACCCGTTTCCAAAAACAAGCCCAAGCGGCTATTTTCAAGTAGATACTTACCCTTTTTCTATTATTGTGACACCTAAAAAAAAGCTTATCACAATTACGAATCATGAACCACTCTTTTTGAAAAAAGTATTTAGTCAAGCTTTTGCTGAAAATGATTTACCAGCCAACTTAAATATCTTCATGCAATTATTGTGGCAAATTACTTTTTCCTACAATACTTATCTCAGCACCTTACAATCGCAATGCGATGTTTTGGAAAAACAATTGCGTGTCTCAACAGAAAATAGTCAACTGTATCAAATCATGGATATCCAAAAAAGCTTGGTTTATTTCAAAGAAGCAACCACGGCTAACTTGACCACTTTAAAAACCTTAGTAAAAAACAAAACGATTCAAGAAAACCACGCTTTAAAAAATCATCTCCATGATGTGATTATTGAAACCGAACAATCACGCACTACCGCTCGAATTCAATTAAAACTAGTTGAACAAATGAATCAAACCTTTTCAGCGATTGTTTCTAATAATCTAAATAATATTATGAAAATTTTAACTTCTCTAACGATCATCTTAACGATCCCGACCATCATTGGTAGTCTATATGGAATGAATATCAAGCTTCCTATTGCAGGAAGGGACGATGCGTTTTTATGGATTATTCTACTGATGATTTTTATCAGTATCGCTACTGCTTATTATTTAAAAAAGGGAAAGTTTTTGTAACCGTCCCCTTGTGAAGAAAAGTAAAAGGAGTTAAACTAAAGACAACTAAAAAATTTCGAGGTAAAAATTATGCGCGAGAATAAACAAACAAGTACTTTTTCAAAAATCACTAAATTCGTTGTTTGGACCATGTTGATCTTAACGATTGGTTCAGTTGTCTTGACTGCAGTTATGAGTGTCATGTAAGAATGGCTTAAAAACCAACAAGTCCCGCACTTCCCAAAAAGAAGTGCGGGACTTGTTTTTTACCTTGCTAGGAAAGAATGTTCGCTTGCTAATGGTTCGTTTTTTATAAGAAAGCCAAGTGTCGTTTTAGTTGCTGCCATACAAGTAGCATCTCTGAGTCAAATAACTGTTCATTCTAAGATATCCTCTTCTCTTAGACTGCTCAGGCTTCTACCTATTTTTCTATTTACTTGCTAAGCGTAATAATTCTTTGGCATGCTCGACTGTTAGTGGGGTAATTTCACTTCCAGCTAACATTCGGGCAATTTCGGTTTCTCGTTGTGTGGGTTGTAGTTCGGTAACCGATGTTTGGGTACGCCCATCAATGACTTCTTTTTGAATATAGTATTGAAAATCGGCAACTGCAGCGACTTGTGGTAAATGGGTGATACACAAAACTTGTGAGTGACATGAGATCTGTGAGATCTTATCTGCAATCGCTTGGGCAACTCGGCCGCTTACTCCTGTATCCACTTCATCAAAAATGATACTAGTCACACCTTGTTCTGAAGAAAAAATAGTTTTTAACGCCAACAACATACGTGATAGTTCCCCACCCGAGGCAACTTTTACTAATGGCTTCAATGGTTCTCCAGGATTTGTGGTTATGTAAAATTCCACTTGGTCCAATCCATTAGCATCTAATTGTCCATTTTTTTCAGATGAAAAACGGACTTCAAACTCAGTGTTTTCCATATATAGACTTTTTAATTCCGTTAAGATTGATTTTTCTAGTTCTTTAGCAATTTTTTTTCTTGTTTTATGCAGTGCTAATGCTTGTTCTTGCAAGAACGTTTCTTTTTTAGTTAATTCCAGTTGCATTTTTTCTAGTTGACCTTCTGAGAAATCAGAAGAATCCAGTTCTTTAGTGATTTCTTCGTAATAATCAAGGATTGCTTCCACTGACTCCCCATATTTGCGTTTCAACTGACGAATCAATTCAAGCCGTTGATTGACTTCTTCTAATCGGTTTTCATCCAATTCCAACAGATCGATTTGGCGACTCATGTCACCAATGGCATCTTGAAGTAAATAATAAGCACTTTGAACATTCTCAACGATTGCTTCATATTCATTATCTAGATGAGCAATGCTTTGTAGTTCAGAAACAGCTAAACCAACGTTATCCACACTACTGGGTTCTCCCGCACTCAATGCACTATAACCACTAGCAAAACTATCCACGATCTTTTGATAATTGCTTAATTTTTCTCTTTCCTCGCTTAACTGTTCCTCTTCGCCAACTTGTAAATCAGCTGCTGCGATTTCTTCTTGTTGAAAATGAAGCATGTCGATCCGTTGAACAAATGATTTTTCATTTTGTTGGACTTTCCGCATTTTTCGTTCGAGCTCACGATAGATAGCATACTCTTTTTGATATTTTTTCTTTTGTTGTTGAAAAGTACGATCACCAAAACGATCCAATAAATTTAAATGGGCTTCTGGTTGTAATAGCTCCTGGTGTTCATTTTGTCCTTGAATATCAACTAGATAACTTCCGATCCTTCTAAGGTTTGCCAGCGTAACAATATGTCCATTGACTCGGCAGACATTTTTACCCGTTAATGCCATATCACGACGAACAATCAAGTTATCACCATCTGATTCGATGCCCAGTTCTTCCATCAATTCAGTAAATCCTTCTTGACTTGGCCATTCAAACAACCCTTCTAAGATACACTTATCGGCTCCTTGGCGAATATAATCACTGGAGCCTCTACCACCAGCCAGTAATCCAAGGGCATCAATGATAATCGATTTACCTGCCCCGGTCTCGCCAGTTAGAGCTGTCATTCCTTTATGGAAAGACAAATGCAATTCCGGAATAATCGCAAAATTAGTAATACTGATCTCTTGTAACAAGGCAACCACTCCTCAACTCAAAGGTAATGTAAAAAATCCATTTTCAATGCAACTGCATCTTCTTCTGTTCGTGTGATCATCAACACATTATCGTCATCATTAATGATGGAAAACAATTCTTTTTTATATCGTTTATCAATTAAATTAGCCGCAGCAGAAGCGTTGCCTGGTAAAGTTTTTAAAATGACAAATTTTTCCATTTGATCAACAGCCACAAATGCATCTTTCAATAACTTTTCTAATTTTGTACTAACGTCTTCAGTAGTTTCTGCAGGAAGACTATAGCGATAACCTCCATCAGCTGCAGGAACTTTGATGAGTTTGAGTTCTTTGATATCTCTGGAAATCGTTGCCTGCGTCACTGAAATCCCTTTGTTTTTCAGGATCTCCACAAATTCTTCTTGTTTTCTGATATCATTTTCATTTAGTAGCCGGGTAATCAAACGATGCCGATCTTTTTTTCGCATACGTTCTTCGCTCCTTTACGTATTCTTCCTTACTATGATAGCTCAATTCAAACGCTTAATAAAGAAGAATCCGCTGTCTTCTTTATTGCTTGCCCGTCATTATTTGTGGTTAAACTGGTTGTGGGCTTCTTGGACGATCTTTTCGGGTGCCACATCTGGTGATAACGTTCCTTGATCAGAAACTTTTTTCAAATGGGCTAAAAATTCAATGTTCCCTTCTCCACCGGTTATTGGCGAATAACTTAAATCTAATACATCATACCCATGCATCGCAGCAAAGTGTAAAATATCCTCAATCACTTGTACATGCGTTTGAGGGTCACGAACGATCCCATTCTTGCCAACTGCTTCTTTCCCCGCTTCAAATTGTGGTTTGATCAAAGCAATCACTTCGCCACCGTCAACTAAAATTTCGTGTAATGGTACTAACATCAAACGTAAAGAAATGAATGATACATCGATGACGGCAATCTCTGGGGTTCCTTCTTGAAAATCTTCTGGTTTGGCATAACGAAAATTCGCTCTTTCCATTACTACAACTCGTTCATCTTGTCTGATTTTCCAAGCTAATTGATTATACCCAACATCCAGAGCATAACTCATTTTTGCACCATTTTGTAAAGCCGCATCGGTAAAACCACCCGTTGATGCTCCAATATCCAATAATATTTTACCTTCTACAGATAAATCAAAGACCTTTAGTGCCTTTTCTAATTTCAATCCTCCACGAGAAACATAAGGTAATTTTTTGCCTTTGATCTGTAATTCACTACTTACAGGGATTTTTTCCCCTGGCTTATCGAAACGTTCATTTTTTTCGTTATAGATCAAACCAGCCATAACTGAACGTTTGGCTTGCTCTCTCGTTTCAAACAAGCCTTGTTTGACTGCTAAAACGTCTACGCGTTCTTTTTCCATTTTTTTCTCCATTTCTATACACTGAATTGCTGAACTAATTGACGTAAAAGTTGTCCATCGAATGAACATACCGTTTGTTCTAACTGATCAATCATTCGATTCGCCGCATCAATCTCATTTTCAAGTGCGCTTTTTGTTTCTTCGATACCTAATAAACCTGGATAAGTCGTTTTTTCCATTTTAGCATCTTTACCAGCTGTTTTACCTAATACTTCAGTCGTGCTAACCACATCGAGCAGATCATCACGAATTTGAAAAGCAAGGCCTAGATGACTGGCTAATTTTTGTAGGCTAGCTAAAACTTCCTCCGGTTGGTTTGCTAATACTCCTCCCGCTAATAAAGCGTAGTGCATCAAGCGACCAGTTTTTCTTTCGTGGATAAACATTAATTCCTCTAATGTTAATTGTTTTGTTTCTCCCTCGATATCCGCTGCTTGACCAGCAACCATCCCTTGGGTTCCCGCATTGATTGCTAATTGTTGCAGCAGTAAAAGTTTTGGTGAGTTTGCTAAATGAGCCATACTGATGAGTTGAAAGGCACCTGTCAATAACCCATCTCCTGCTAAAATAGCCAGTGCTTCCCCGTAGACTTTATGGTTTGTTGGTTTCCCGCGGCGTAGATCATCATTGTCCATTGCCGGAAGATCATCGTGAATCAACGAATACGTGTGGATCATTTCCAAAGCAGCTGCTACTTGATAAGTTGTTGTATTGATCGATTCGCCAAACGCAGCTACTGTACTAAGTAAAAGCAAAGGACGAATCCGTTTGCCTCCAGCGCGAACGGAATAAAGCATACTTTCTTTCAACTGTTCATCAGAAGTGTAGTCATTTAGAAAAGAAACAATTTCTTCTTCTACAGAAGATAGATGGATCGTTGAAAAATCAGCCAACTTCATTATGCTTCCTCATTTCCTTCAAAAGTAACTTCTTCATTTGCCTCTGACATCATTTTCGTCAAAGTTTTTTCAGCTTTAGTTAAAGTATCTTGGCAATGCTTACTTAATTCCATTCCTCGTTTAAAAGCATCTAAAGCAGATTCTAAAGGTACATCACCTTGTTCTAATTCCATGACAATTTTTTCTAATTCTTGTAATGATTCCTCAAATGTCGGATTTTCCATATTGATCATTCTCCTTCTTCTACTTCTTGTACCGTAGCAATTACTTGTCCGTCTTGGTAATGGATCGTGATCGTATCCTCAGGCTTCATCTCTGTCACACTTTTCACGACACGACCTTCGATTGTTGTGTAATTGTATCCTCGCCCCATGATTTTCAACGGACTAAGTAAATCTAATGATTGAATCGCTTGTTGGAAACGTTGCTGCTGGCTCTGCATATATTGTTCCATTTTTTCAGCTAACCGCTTCTCTAAGTAGTCTGTTTCTTGCTTGGCAGATTTCACTCGATAAGTCGGTGCAACTTGTGCCAACTGATGGTTCAAGCGAACCGTTTGTTTTTCTTTCAAATGATAAATTTGTTGTGTCGCTTGGAACAAGCGCTGTTTGAACTGATCAAGCTTAATTGTTTGTCCTTCATACAGACGTTCCGGTTGACGGAAAACATATGATTGTTTTGCTCGTTCAAAACGTTCTTGTTTGCGTTGAATTTGACGCAAAAAGGCCTGTTCAAGCCTTGCTTGCCGTTCTTTCAGCTTCAACAATACTTCAGATAAAACAGGAACAGCTAATTCAGCTGCCGCCGTCGGTGTGGCTGCTCGTACATCTGCTGCTAAATCAGCAATAGTAGTATCCGTCTCATGCCCAACTGAAGAAATCACAGGTGTTCGTGCCTCAAAAATGGCACGTGCTACTCTTTCTTCATTAAATGGCCACAAGTCTTCAATCGATCCGCCGCCACGTCCAATGATCATCGTGTCGAAATCTCCCAGTTCTTCAACACGACGGATATTTTCAACGATATTGTCAGCTGCTTGATTTCCTTGCACCACCGTTGGGAATAGGACGAGTTGGGCGATGGGGTAACGTCTTTTGACAGTTGTGATGATATCTCGGATAACTGCACCACTTGGACTGGTCAAAACTGCAATTCTTTTTGGAAAACGTGGAAGAGCTTGCTTATGTTCCGGCTTAAAAAGACCTTCTTTTCGCAATTTTTCTTTTCGTTCTTCTAATTCTTGATATAGCGCTCCTACACCATCAGGTTCCATGTGTTCAACGTAAATCTGATAAGAACCAGAAGCTTCATAAAGAGAGATCCGTCCGACAACTAATACTTTCATCCCTTCTTTAGGTTGAAAACGTAATTTTTGAAATGCACCTTTGAACATGATTGCTGAGATTTTTGCATGGTCATCTTTTAAACTAAAATATTGATGTGCATTTGCTCTCAAACGAAAATTCGAGATTTCACCTGTTAAATAGACCCTTTCAAGATAAGGGTCTACATCAAATTTCCTTTTTAAATACTTGGTTAATGTGGTTACTGTTAAATATTCTTGTGTCATCTACTCACCTGCTTCAGCAGCCAGCACGGTTTGATACATCAGCATCGTAATCGTCATAGGTCCTACTCCTTTAGGCACTGGAGTGATATAGCTTGCTAAAGGTTCTACTTCATCAAATTTTACATCACCGATCAATTTCCCATGCTCATCACGATTCATACCAACATCGATCACCACTGCGCCTGGTTTGATAAATTCCTTAGTAACAAAATGGCCTCGCCCAATCGCTACGACTAAAATATCAGCTTCTTTTGCAAGTTCAGCAAGGTTAGCCGTTTTTGAATGAGCAATCGTTACTGTAGCATCTGCCATCAATAATAATTGTGCCATTGGTTTCCCTACAATATTGCTACGTCCGATCACCAGCGCCCGCTTCCCTGCCAAATTGATATCATAAGCTGCGAACATTTTCATGATGCCATATGGCGTACAAGGAATCTTATCGGGGTTACCAGCTAATAATCGTCCTAAATTCATTGGATGAAAACCATCTACATCTTTTTTAGGATCAATTGCTAATAAGACTTTTTCTTCATCAATGTGTTTTGGCAATGGCAACTGAACAAGAATCCCGTGAAAATTTGGGTCTTGATTATATTTTTCGATTTCAGCTAACAACGTTTCTTCAGAGATCGTGCTTGGGTAACGTTCAACTTTTGAATGGATCCCGATTGATTTTGCGGAACGTTCTTTATTACGTACATAAACCTGACTGGCTGGATTTTCTCCTACTAATAAAACGACCAATCCGGGGGAGATCGATTTTGTTTTTAATTCGCTCACTTTTATCGCAATCTCTGCTTGCATTTTTTCAGCTAGTTCTTTTCCATTAATCAATTCTGCCATACGATCACTCCCAGATTTTTTTGTGCTTTCATTCTACCATAGATAAACAAGCTTTTAGAACCTGTTTCCTTGTTTTCATAGAAAAAAGCTGGGACTATGCCCCAGCTTCAATCTCTTTTAAAACATTAGATAATACACCGTTGACAAACTTACGTGATTGATCATCACTAAAAGTTTTGGCTAATTCAATGGCTTCATTCAATGCGACTGCGGATGGTACATCTTCAATGTACTTCATTTCAAAGATGGCGATACGCAAGATGATCAAATCCATCTTAGAGATACGATTGATGCGCCAGTTTCCTTTGAGGTGCTTCTCAATGGTTTGGTCTAATTCGCCTTTTTTCGCACACACACCGCCAACCAATGTATCTAAATAAACAGGAACAAACTCTGACTCCTCTTCATTGATCATTTCTTTGTGATCCAACTCAATTGCATGGAAAATTGCGTCTTCTTTGGTCAAATCAGCATTAAAATCTAATGGAAATAATGCTTGTAAAGCCATTTCACGAATTTCGTGTCTTGATAATTCTTTATTCATTTTCTTCCTCTTCGTCTTCAAAAAGTTCTTCAATTGCTGGTTGTTCTAGTTTTTCCGGTACGACTGCTACCACATGAACATTGACTTCTGCTAAAGCAATGTCTGTCATGAAAAGAACTTGCTGATTCACGCGTTCTTGCATTTCCATCGCTACTCTGGGAACAGAAACCCCATATTCTAAATAGCAATAAAGATCTACTTTTAACCCATCTTCATCATTTACTAAATAGACACCTTTACCATGCGCTGCACGCCCTAATAATTCCGTTACGTTGCTGGCAAATGTTCCACGCATCCCATAAACGCCTTCTACTTTTGAAGCAGCGATACCAATAATCACTTCAATGACTTCTGGCGCAATGACAATTTCACCAAGCTCTTGAGTCGCATTCAAAACTAAATTTTTGTCCTCTGCCATTTTATCTATTCCTCCTTTTGCCTCTACACAGATTGTTGCCTACGAATGAACCGTTCTTTCACTTATTCTTCATTCGAAACGTATAAAGGTAAACTGTTCACTTGCCTATTTGAGAGTCTTTTTCTCAAACAAATTACGCTTTGTTTTCAAAGCTTGCTGTCTTCTATAGTGTATCATTAAATCAAGTGATTTTCTATAACAAAGTCTGAGTGAATGATGCTTTAGGCTACGCTCATCATAAAATAATCAACTCTTTTGGTGAATGCGTCAACACGCGATTTCCATCAGAAGTAATCAATAAATCATCTTCGATTCTAACGCCACCGATACCTGGTAAGTAAATGCCTGGTTCGTCGGTAATAATATTTCCTGGAACAAATTGTTTCTCAGCTCGAACTGAAACATTGGGTCCTTCATGGATCTCTAAGCCAATTCCATGTCCTGTTGAGTGTCCAAAAGCTTCGCCATAACCATGTTTCGTAATGTAATCTCTAGCTACAGCATCTAGTTGCTTACCGGTAACTCCTGGTTTAGCTACTTCCAGAACTGCTAGTTGGGCTTCAAGAACGATTTGATAAATTTCTTTTAATTGTTCTCCTGGGTCACCAATCGCAAATGTTCGTGTCATATCAGAAACATAACCTTCATAGTAGCATCCAAAATCTATTGTGATCAAATCGCCTTGTTCAATGATTTTTTTGCTAGCAACTCCATGTGGCATAGCTGAGCGTAAACCACTAGCAACGATTGTTTCAAAAGAAACACCTGACGCTCCAAGTGAACGCATATAAAAATCTAATTGGTTGGCAACTTCGATCTCTGTCATTCCCGGTTGAATCATCTTGAGAATATGGTCATATGCCAAATCTGCAATACTACAAGCTTTTTCAATAATCGCAATTTCTTCTTCGTCTTTGATTTCTCGAAGTTCTTCAATCATGCCCGAAATAGGAATCAGTTGCGCATCAATGATCTCTTCTAATACCGAATATTCTAAGAAGGAAACAGTTGTTTCTTCAAAACCAAGTTCACGTAGTCCTTCTTTTTGAACTAAGTCAGCTACTTCTTCAAAAATCGGTCCTACATTTTTGATGATCTCAAATCCTTGAGCTTGAGCTGCTGCTTGCTCGGTATAACGAAAGTCAGTAATAAAAAAGGCTTTTTCCAATGTGATGACCGCTAAGCCTGTCGTACCAGTAAAATTAGTCAAATAACGAAGATTGTATGGACTAGTGATCAAAAATGAATCTAAATTTTCTTCTTGCATCTTTTTACGCAATTTTTCTACTCGTAGCATCATAAATGAAATTCCTTCTTTCTTTGCTCTCTTTTTTCTATTATAGCAAATTTTCTTTCTGACACAGCAGATAAAACAAATTTTCTTAATAAACTTAGTAAAACAAAAATAGTTAAGACAAATCAGTTTCAGATCTGCCTTAACTATTTACTTCTATCTGCAAAACTATTGGCTAAGCGTTAATCTATTTGATTATGATCGTTTCCCAAAAAAGAATGAAACAACTGCCACTAAAATAACTGCGCCTAAAATTGATGGAATAAGTGCCATACCAGCTGCATGTGGTCCCCAGTTACCAAAAATTGCTTGACCGATACTTGAACCAATCAATCCAGCAATGATATTTGTGATACAACCCATAGAATTTCCTTTACTGGTAATTGCTCCAGCAATGGCTCCGATGACTGCACCAACGATTAAAGTCCATATCCAACCCATACTAATAACCTCCTTCTTTACAGTTTCATTCTAGCATAGGAAAATTATTAGGAGCAAATGATTGAACCAGCGTTGAAGCTGACCTAGATAATGACACCGCACACAAAAGAAAAAGCGAAACACAAAACAAAACACGAATGACATGCTGCGAAGAGCATCCATTCGTGTTTTTCTACTTGCGTTTGAAGATACTTTTGACACCACGTTTCACTACATCAAAAAAGCTCAAGGATTGAACCATACGACTAGGATCTACGTATTTTCTGATAGCGCGAAGTACTTTTTTGGGTTCTTTAGAAGAAAATGTATATGTACCATTTTTCTTTGTTTGAATGGCATAGCGCGGAATCCATTTTCCTTTGAACATAACGGATGCGATGACGTAATCAATCTCTTCCCAAGGGATTTGAACAAATTTCCGAGTGTCTCTTGCATGATAAAATTCGAATCCTCGGTCTCCAATCATGATTTTCCCATAATCAGTCAAACCAGTAAACGCAGTGGCATCAATTACCAAATCAACTTTTGTATTGATTGATTGAACCATTTAATCACTCCTATTATTTTATCTATCTAGTATACTATCGTTTCAATGTTGAAATCTCAAGCAGCATCCACTTTTTGATAAAAAAAGCTCGGGGCTACGCCCGAGCTAGATTCTTATTATAAAAGACCAACAACATGGCCAACTACACCGACAACGAATAGACCTAAGATAATGACAATTGGAGAAACTTTTTTCTTCAATAACCACATGCATAGTAATGTCAATGCTAAAGCAGCTAACCCTGGGATCAATTGATCTAAGTTATCTTGTAAAGTTGTTACTTTTTCAGGACTAAGTGCTAGACCACTGTTTACTTGTTCAAAAGCACTCTTGATTCCTTCGCCACCAGCAGGTAATTTATCCCACTCAATGTAAGCACCTTTATCTAACTTAACAGTTGATACAACTGGCAAGAATTTAATCGATACCCACCGCTGTACTAAGGCGGCTAATACGAACATCCCTAAGATAGATGCACCTTTTGTTACGTCTTGCAATAATCCACCAGATAAATCATCTGTGATTTTAGAACCAGCTTTGTAACCAAATTCTTGTGTATACCACATGAATGACCAACGAATAATGTTCCAACCTAAGAAGAAGATGATTGGTCCAAGAATATTACCACCCATTGCTAGAGAAGCACCAAGAGCTCCTAACATCGGACGAACAGTAAACCAGAATACTGGGTCACCAACACCAGCAAGAGGTCCCATCATACCAACTTTAACCCCTTGGATCGCTACATCGTCAACAGGAGCGCCATTTGCGCGTTCTTCTTCTAATGCTAGCGTAACACCCAAGATAGGTGAAGCAATATATGGATGTGTGTTGAAAAATTCTAAGTGACGTTTAAGAGCTGCTGTGCGCTCTTCTTTCGTTTTGTATAATTTTTTGATTGCTGGGATCATTGAGAAAGCCCAACCACCATTTTGCATACGTTCATAGTTCCATGAACCTTGAATGAAGGTAGAACGCCATGCAACAGCTAAACGGTCTCTTTTAGATAAAGTAATTTTTTCTTCTGCCATTTTTATTTTCCTCCTTCAAGATTAATAGTCATTCAAAATGTCGCCTAGAGGGTCACCTGAGTTGCTTCCTCCGCCACCATTTGAAGAGCCTCCCATTTTAGAAAGGTTCAAGTAGATAAGAGCTAAAGCAACACCTAAAGCACCTAGGGCAATCAATGTTAATTGAGTAATTGCAGCTACAACAAAACCGATAACGAAGAATGGCCATACTTCTTTAGTTGCCATCATATTGATTACTAATGCGTAACCTACAGCAACAACCATTCCCCCACCAATAGCCATACCGTCTGTTAACCATGCAGGCATTGATTCTAAGAAAGATTGAACAGTTTGAGCTGGGATGAATAATAATGCTCCAGCAGGAATTGCAATACGGATACCTTGTAAACATACTGCAATGATGTGCCACATTTCAACTTTGCGGATGTTACCTTCTTCAGCAGCAGCATCCATCAAGTGAACGATAGGAACAGCGATTGTACGTACGATCATTGTTAAGAACAAACCAGCAACAGCAAGTGGTACTGCGATAGCAATAGCTGATGGAACGCCTCGAACACCTTGACCACCTAATACTAAAATAATTGCAGATGCAACTGATGCCAATGCAGCATCTGGTGCTACAGCAGCTCCGATATTTGCCCAGCCAAGAGCGATCATTTGAAGAGTACCACCTAATACGATACCTGCTTCAAGGTTACCTGTTACTAAACCTATTAATGTACATGCCACTAGAGGTTGATGAAATTGGAATTCATCCAGAATCCCTTCCATCCCTGCTAGAAAGGCAACGAATACGACTAAAATCATTGAAATAATAGACATGATAAGCCTCCTATAAATATTAGTTTTTTGAATTATGCTTTAGATAATTCAGACTTAGCTTTTTTAAGAATTTCGTCCATATTGTCGCGAGAGTCATTTGGTACTTTACGTACATCAAATTTAACTCCTTTGCTTTCTAGTTTTTCAAACGCCTCTACGTCTTCAGGGCCCATTGATAAAACTTTACTTACGACAACTTTCCCAACTGAGTGGGCCATTGAACCTACGTTTAATTCTTGGATGTCAACGCCGCCTTCAACAGCTGTCAACACGTCTTCAGGATTTTCAAACAATAGCAAAGCTTTTGTATTCCCAAATCTTGGATCTTTAGCAACTTCGATCATTTTAGAAATTGGGATAACGTTTGCTTTAACCCCTGGAGGAGCAGCTTGTTCGATCAATTTCTTACGTAAATCATCTTTTGATACAGCATCTGAAACAACGATGATCCGATTTGGTTGAACAGCTTTTGTCCATGCAGTAGCAACTTGACCATGTAATAAACGTGAGTCAACACGTGCTAAAACATATTTAATCTTACCGTCGCCAACTACTGTTCCTTCAGGTAATGCACCTTTAGGTTGTCCATCAGAAACTTCTGCTTTTGGTGCTTCTTGTGGTTCAAGCTCTTCTGGCTTCACTTTCACACCATCTTTTGCTGTTTCAATGATATGTGCTGCAATTTCTTGAGCAGATTCCATTGAAAAACGTGACGCATAAGCTTCGATCAACATAGGCAAGTTCAAACCACTAACAATTGCCCATTTGTCTTTGTGTTCTTCAAACAATGTGTTTGATTGATTGAACGGTGTTCCGCCCCATAAATCAACTAAGAACAATACTTCGTCTTGATTATCAAAAGAAGCAACAGCCTCTTCTAATTTGGCTCTCAAGTCATCTGGACCTTCGCTTGGTTTTAAAATGACTGCTTTGACGTTTTCTTGTTCGCCAAAAATCATTGAACCTGATTGCAAGATACCTTCAGCAAATTGTCCATGACTTGCAAGGATAATCCCTACCATATTTATACCTCCTACTTCTTTTTGTTGTAACAAATCAAATATTAAAATAATTGCTAACCATTACAACAGATGAATTTGACCATTTTCCAACAACAATATTATGCCTTTTTGGCTTTTGCTAGTAATTCCATCAAAAGGATCTTTCTATCTGCGGGTACTTTGCGAATTTCTAATTCTACACCTTGCTGATTCAAGAATTGGAACGATGCAATATCTTTATGGTCGACTGACACAAAATTTGTAATCATCGTCTTCCCCTCAGAAAAACTCATCCCACCGATATTCAATGAATCCAGCTGTACACCACTTAAGACAATTTTCTCAACGTCTTGAGGATTAGTGAATAAAAGCATCACTTTCGTCGTTGCTAGTAAACCGCTTTGATAAACTTGAATCATTTTTTTCACCGTGATCACATTTGCGATGATCCCCGGTGGAGCAGCTTCTTTTAAAAGAAACTTTCTCAATTTATCTTGGGCTACTGAATCACTAATAACAATGATGCGTTCCACGCCGGTCAATTTTGACCAGACCGTTGCAACTTGTCCATGGATCAAACGATCATCTATACGCGCTAACCGAATATCCATCAGCAAATCTCCTTTTGTTAAACTACTTCACAGAAACCCCTCTCATTTTCTGTGTGTATAACCATCTATTGGCACATTTATATAAAAGCAAGAACCGTGCCAACTTTTTATCAATACACTAAAGGGTTTTAAGGCGTTTCGAAGCAATACACAAAAAAGATACACTAATAACAGTGTATCTTTTTGTGTATTTTTCATTTAGTGTATTCATTTTTTGCCAATTCATTACGAATCAGCTTTAATGAATAATAAACTTCAGATGAAGGTGTTTCAAATCTGATGGTCTTTTCCAACGGGGATAACAATTGTTGGATAGACGAAAACAATGGATCTTCCATCGCTTTTTCCAGTTCGTCTGATTCAACATTCAATGGCTCGTTTAATAAAATCCGTTCAATCATCCCCACTGTGTGTAAAACTAAATTGATTTTAAAACTATATCCATGATTCTCAATCGATAGCTTCTCAGACACTTGATCACTAAAATTCCATAAAGGATCAATCAATTTGGTTCCATTGATAAATGTAAAATTTTGTTCAATAAATTTCACACAAGTCTGTTTTGCAGTTTCTTCACTCAATGGCACTTCTTCTGTTTCATCTAATTCTGCCTCAAGCAATAATTGATCTAAAATCAACTCGATATTTTGATCGATAAACCGCTCCAATGGAATAAACGGCGCAGCAATCTGTGGATCTGTAATTCCAGTAGTCGCAATGACTTGGTAATTTTCAATTAATTTAGGCAATTCTTTTTCCAATTCTAAAACAGAGAGTGCCAAAACAGTCAACTCGACATCTTGCCGTTTACTTACAGAACGTTCGATCAATTCTTTGATTCGTTGTGCGGTTCCTTCACCAGATGCACAAATAGCTAAGATGGCTTTTTTTCTGAGTGCGGTCGGTTCAGGTGTTTTTTCCATCGAAATTTCTGCATAACCACGGAAATTTTTCAAGGAATCGTATAACATATCTAAATCCGTACCTAACACAGAAACTTTGCGAACCGTCTCTAATACCAAAGAGGTCGTCACCATGTCAACTGTCCGCACAGGAATTCCTGTATCTCGCTGAATCTGAGAATTAAATGAAGCAAGCGAACCCATATCCACTAATAAGATCGTTCCACTGCCTTCATCCACCTCTTGCACCATTCGTTCGATCCGACTAAGCGCCGTTTTAGGATCCATATCCAATGGCATATCGACCGCTCGTACATTGTCTGCATCTAATAATTGTTGGACCACTTGAACCATGCTGCTTGCTGTACTATTACCATGTGCTGCCACGACTACCCCAATACGACCGCTTGCTTGATTTGCCCTTAGCGACACAAGCAAGACAGTGAGATAGTAATCTTCGCTATCTGGAATCGTTACTTGGAAATACTCCTCAATATACTTTCTAACTTCTTTCGCTACTTCATATTCCACTGGAAAATCAATTGCCATTTCACGTATATTATCATTCGTATGGCGCTCTTCACCGATATTGATTCTTTTTAAAAAAGAACTGATATGCAGACTCATTGCGTAGATAAAATTTTGCTGAAACTCATATGGCAAGGCATTTTTTACCATTATATATATTTGATTGGTGACTTCGATGATTTTAGGATCAACAAACTCAGCTAGTTTATTATCGGCATTGAATGAGAATCCATGATCCTTGTAAAAAGATTTCAAATGGATGTTGATATCCGTTGAAATAAAATGATTGATGGCTTCTTGATCTAATCCGTCAGACTTTAATAGCGCTGCTTTGTCCCCAATAATGTCATAAAGATTATAGGGTAGTTCATAAGAATCAGATTGAATCTTCATGATTGTGTCGTTAGGGTACACCGTAATTTTGGGCTCCAATAGCTTCGATAGTTCGGACATCGCTACTCGATTACTTGCTAATTGGATCAATCCACTTCTAATCCCTTCCGTCAAATCATCGATCGTAATCGAAATTTCAGGAGAATTGATATGATTTAAAAAACCACGAGCGCAAATCAATTGGATATTCGATTTTAACTGACCGATGTTCCCATAGGTTACACTACCGATCAACGCTTTAACAACATCTTCAGTTAGCGAAATTTGCCGCTGGATACGGTTAGCTTCATGGGCGATCATAATTTTAACCAGGTCGATTTTTTCATTTGCAGGGCGTTTTTCAAAAGATGGCAACTTGATATTGATCGGTATTCTTCGAACAAATGTCTCTAATAGAGAAGAACCAGGGTCCTCAGTTGTCGCTCCCACGATCCGAACATTTGCTTCATGAGATTTTGTTGTTTCTCCTAATCGACTATAGGTACCATGATCCATGAAGTAAAAGATCATTTCTTGCCCTTCAGGTGGTAACCGGTGAATTTCATCTAGGAACAACATTCCTCCATCTGCTTGGTCAATGATTCCGGTTTTTTCCTCTTCTGCTCCAGTAAAAGCACCTTTGACATACCCAAACAAGTGACTCATCAATAATTCCGGGTTATTAGCGTAGTCGGCACAGTTAAAGACGATCAACTCGTTGTCTTCACTAATGACGTGATTGGCTTTGGCAAAATGAAACATCGCATGTGCAAAGTAGGTTTTCCCCGATCCAGTTGGTCCAGTGATCAAACAATTCAGACCTCTCGGCGGATATAAAATGGCGGCTTTCGCTTGCTCAACCGAGTTTTTCATACTCCCATTTGCGCCAATGATCTTAGCAAAAATATCTTTCGTATCAATCTGAATCCTTGCTTTTTCTACTGGTACTCTTTCTTCTTTATAGCTTATGACATGTTTGGCGGTCGGTTGTTCATAGGCAACATTTTTTTGATATATGTAACGTACAGGTCGTCCATCGGTTTTCAACAATTTTCCTTCACGTACCAACTGATTCAAATCTTTACTACTATTGGTCCGTTGGATTCCTAAAACCTCAGCTATCTCTTTCGTTGTGACCCCTTGATCATATTCAATCGGTTTTAGATGAGCCGTTTTTTCTTTGACATACGTATAAATTCGATCAATGCGCTTCGCCATTTGGTTTCGCCCCTTTTTCATTAACTGGCTTCAAAACATAATACTATAAATTTAATTCCATTTCGTCAACTATTTACAGTAAATATCTCTTATTAAAAGAAGTATTGACTGGATCAGCTACTCTTTGTCTCATTAGAATTATCCAAAAACGTCCCCTTCAACTTAAAGCTTTTCTTTAAAATGATCGGATCGAAGTGCTTGCGCCGATAAACCATTTTATCTATTGTAATGAAACACAGAAAAAAAAGCTCTCCTCTTAATCAACGAGAGAGAACTTTTTTCATTGAGTTTAGTTCATTGTTTATTCAATTTATTCTGTTTATTGAGTGCTCGGATAAACAATCACTTCCAATTCAATATTTTCTAGTGAACTTTTATTAACTCCGATCGTATAACCTAAACACTTGTCTTCTATAATAATACGCTCATCATACCATCTAATTATTCTTCATTTTTACTATCAAGTATGGTCAAAGTACGGTCATAAAAAAAGCTTTTAAAATACCCATTTCCTTTTACCGAATTATCTGTTTTTTCAGGAACATTAAAATAGAGAATTTTGTTTAACGGCTTATGAACCCACTCCATTCTGCACAAAAAGAAAATACATATAGTTACTATTAGAATCGTAATACTCTGCGGTACACCAAAACTTTTAATAAACAAATCCAAATGAAGTTTATCATTCACTATTCTGACGATAGGTATATGCAACATATATATGATCAAGGATAATTCTCCAAAACTCGTAATAAACAGTCGTTTATTACTTATCAAAGCAACCAAACTACTGATTATAAGGAAGACTGCAATATAGTAAATAAATCGGAAAAAACCACCATAAAGACCTACTAATTCGCTTACATTCGCATAAGCATTTCTACCGGTCAAAAATCCCATCGTCAGTGAGGTGCCATATAACTTAAAATAAACGACAAAAAAACTTCCTGACAAAAGGAACAACGCGCACAACTTGATCTTAAAATTGTTTAGATAATTTGACATTTTTTGATAATCAATTAAGTATCCAGCATAAAAAAATGGAAAGAAAGTTAAGATTCTTGAAGAACATAGAAAATCTCCCAAATTTGCATCATATCCTGCCAAACAACCAATTACAACAGCTATGCCTAGCACCCAGTATTTGTCATATCCATCAATAACCATGCTGATTAATTGAAAAGCAAAAATAGCAAAACAGTACCATGGCAGTCCGCTTTCTGTTAAAAAGGAAAAGCTTAAAGAACCTGAAGAGAGAAAAGTGCTAATCAAAAATATAATTTTTAAAATGAAAAACCATTTGAGATATCTAAAACTTTTTCGGAAATCTTTGTTGCGAATTGTATTCTTGCTGAATAGACCAGAAACAAAGATGAATGCTGGCATATGAAACATATATATCCAATAGTTAATTTTCATTAACAAGTCGCTCTTTTGATTCGCCCGATCAATTAAATGACCTACTACAACCAGGAAAATTAATAAAGCCTTTAAATTGTCCCATTTGTACAAACGCTTTGAAACGTTATTTAAATTCATTTTTTCATTCATCACTCCTTTTTTAATCCTAGTATACAATACCACATTCACAAATAGTAGTGATTTTTTCCACTCATATATTGTTATACTTCAAACGGGAAACGTTTTTTATTTTTTAACCGATCATTTAGAATGACGTTCGTTTTTTAATATGTAATTTCCATTTTAACTAATGATAAGCACAGGATTTTGAATAAAAAGTAAAAAATGGTATTGATTTTTATGTTTAAGCACCTTTTTTGTCAACCGTTTTCATTAAAAGTCATAAAAAAAGCTCTATCCTTTACGTAATAAGGGATAGAGCTAACTGTTCATTAAGCTTCTTGAGCTACTGGATAAACAGACACTTCTAGTTTTACATTTCTTGACTAATTCTAGTTAACACTGTTTGCCTTAATAGCAACGTTTATATAGTTTTTCAGTCACTAATATTTTCTATGTTTTTCTAAAAAGTATGGTCAAAGTATGGTCATTTTTCATTACGTTTGACACATTTTATTTATCAAGTATAATGATAGTTGAAAGTGAATTTAAACAAATATACACCATAAACACAACGTACCTGCGAATACGTTGTGTTTTTTCTTTTTCAAAAAAAGACGCTTACTGCTGCGAAACAGTAAGCGCCATGTCGGCTCTAATGTTTATCTAGCCAATGACTAAATAAAGCCAAAGTTAAACCAATTAACAATGGCAAGAGCACGTGCTCTAAAGTGAATTCAAACAAATTATACACCTCCTTCCACCACGAAATCTGTGGAAGCGACGAACCGACATTTTATTATAGCATTATTGAATTTTATTTTTTACAACTTTTATACAATAATCTATAAATTTTCACAACCAAGTTATTTGCAAATAATCTAAAAAAAAGCTACTCTTTCGAGTAGCCTTGAACGGATGTCATCATCTTGTGGGTTTCAGAAAAAATTCATTTTTTATAGATTGTGTAAAATGATGACACTGTCATTTTTACCACGATTGAAATTATTGTTTTATTACTTTTTTGACGTACAGATAAAAATAAAAAATACCACCCGAAGGTTGGGGGTATGGTGGTATGAGTTGGTTTACGGGAGTGTTGTAGTATTTGTATGTAAAAATTAAATTTATCTCTTGTCAAGTATTTTGTATTTACCAATCAAAATTATTTTGATAAACTATATATACAACAATATATATTAAATGATATCTAACTATATATTTTTTTAGATATATAAATAGATATTTATGTATGTATTATATTTCGCACGCAATATATATAGGAGGGGGMATCTCATGGCTACTACTATGGTAAATACAGAATTAAAGTTTAATTCTTCTAAAGAGTGTAGTGAGTTTTTAAATAATATTTATTCTAAAAAAACAAAACCTTCAAATCCTAATATAGCTAGAACTCTAGCTGGAATGAAAAAAATTAAAACTATGAATATTGATGGAAAAAAATATAACATCTAAAAATTGGTGATAAAATGTTATTAGAAGATGAAGTTATCTTTAAAAAAATTTCTAATATTACTCCACAAGAAAAAGCCTTGGTCAAGGCTTTTTCTTGTGGAAAAGATCATATTGACTCCTATCTAAAAAATGAAGCATTAGAAGAAATAAAATATGGTATTTCAAAAACTTTTCTAATGTTTATAAAACAGAAAAAAAATCCTCTCTTCCTACTTGGATTTTTTTCTCTAACTACAGATAGAGTTCAAATAATTAAAACTTCTAAGTTAACTAATGAGTTAAAAATTTGGGGTAATCCTATTATGCCACAATCTATACCAGCAATTAGGATTCATTATTTTGCTATTCATAAAGACAAACAACGTAAAAAATTAGGTAGTGAAATGATGTTCTATACATTCCAATATATAAAAAATTTTATTTTACCACATATTGGAGCTTGTTTAATTACTTTACAAAGCGAAAAAGACGTTGTTAAATTTTATGAAGAAATCGGTTTTTGTAAAACTGGTCAAACAAGAGATAAAAACATTAGCATGGCTGTTTTAACAAATGAGTTTTTTATAGAATAATTTATTTAGGCTTTCAATTCTTGAAAGTCTTTTTATGTACCCTGCAGGACTCGAACCTACGACCGGACGGTTATGAGCCATTATATAAAAAACTACCTCGATGAGGTGGTTAAAGTTCAACATTATTTTACGATATTTACTGCTTGAGGACCACGTTGTCCTTCTTCAATATCATAAGAAACAGCTTGACCTTCATCTAATGTTTTGAATCCATCGCCTTGGATAGCTGAGAAGTGTGCAAATACGTCATTTCCATCTTCACCAGTGATAAATCCAAAACCTTTATCTGAGTTAAACCATTTTACTGTACCGTTATTCATATATATTTCCTCCTAATACGTATATAATACGTGTTTTGTTGCAATTAATATTAATTAGTAAAAGGAGTTTTTATAGTGTGAATATATCGCTCAGATTACGTTTCAAATTAGATTACTTATTTACTATAACACGGAAGTAATGGTAACACAAAGATAATTGTTTGATACGTTTTTTATTACAAAAATTTAGACTAAGCATTTAAAATGATTAATTAAAGGACGAAAAAATTGAAATTGAAAATAAATGACTAACGCTACTAATATAATATTACATCGTTTACTTAAAACTTTAATAAATTTTACTTTTCTAMAATATTGTCAATTGCTTTTCCACAAATTAGTTCTTATTCTAAAACTGATTTTATTTGCAATGCACATTCTTTTGAAAATGGTTCAGCCTCTTTCCATGATCCTAATAGTGGATAATTATTGATTACACTTTTGACATATTGCCTGTTTTTTACTCCTCGTGTTTGTACTTCTACATAATACATAGTGATACCTTCTTTATTATTTTTTATGTAAAGACTACTCTTATGAGTAGTCTTATAGATAATAAATCGCAGTAAAACACAGGAGATCTTTGTGAAGTTGATCGTAGTTTACTACGAATTTTATTTTGTGCTACGTAGTTTAAACTGAATAATGCGAATACAACATGGAATATCTTGTAGCACATTATAATTATAATATATGAAATCAAGTTTTTTTATTTGTTTTTGTTATATCTAATATAAAAAATACCGCCTAATAAGAAAAACATTATATTTAATCAAAAACGTCAGAATAGAAATACAATCTATTTTTTATAAAATATATTAATCTAAAGAAACTAGAAAGAGCTACTCTTTCAAGTAGCTCTGAATAGATGTCACCATAAATGGAAACGGGGTTAAGATTGTGTAATATGATGACRTTATCATTTTAACATAATTAGAACTATTATTTTCTTATTTTTTTCACATAAATGTAAAAATAGAAAAGACCACCCGAAGGTGGAAAGAAATAGTGTTTTCTTATAAATTCAAGAATAATTTTACCAATCTTGTTTTATATTTCCTTCATAATTTTACTAAACTTCTCGTTACTTTTATTTTTTTATCTGCCCAATCAACTACATCTTTAATCACTAGTTTTTGAGTAGCTGAAATCAACACCTCAATAAACTTATAGTCGATTTCTCCATTTTGATTAGTTGGAAGCAAAAATGTATCTTTCTGTATTTTACGATTTGAAATACTGTCTCCCCAACTATATAAATGCGATAAAGACTTATAAATTGATGTTGCAAAAAAAATCTGATGTATTTTTGTTCTTTTTGTACTATCTTTATAATAAAGTGCTAGATTATGACTATCATTAGAAAAATAATCTTCTGGTTGATAAGTAACAACAAAAGTTTTACCACCAATAAAAATGCTATTTCCTTCTTCGAGCAATTTCTCGTTGTAACTAATATAGGTTCCAACTGAGTTATTAAATGTGCTTGCTGTCAAATATGGAATCTTGCCTGAATCTAAGACTATATCTCGAGACAAAATATTGTGGGTATTCTTCACAAAAAACTTATCTATAATTTTAAATGATTTCCATATTATTCCTGTCTGTCTGTCTGTCTGTCTGTCTGTCTGTCTGTCTGTCTGTCTGTCTGTCTGTCTGTCTGTCTGTCAAATTATCAGACATTCGGTGAAACGTGTCAAGTGTTTCTACTTCTTCATTTGTCAATTTATAATCGCTTAATCCTGTTGCTACTAAATAAGCTTCCAACGTTTGGATGCGCTCAGCTTCCAACGTTTGGATATATGACTTTATAAAAGTATAACTCAGTTGACCTGTCCGCCTATCAATTGGCAAATCAACAATACTCTGCGTAAATATCTTATCAACATCTCTAACTAATTGTCCGAGTAGTTTTGGTTTTTGTGAATTCAGTAAAACTGTAAAATAAAGAATTGATTCATCTGTTTGCTCAACTTTAGAAACGATTTTACGAACATACTGACCTGCATACCAAGGTTTTCTTCTATAAAAAAAATCCATTTGCATTAGACCAAGAGACCAAGTACCTGCTGGATTAATGTTCTTTTTGTTCACAAAACCAGTAGATTGAAGAATTCCTTGATTCTGTGAAGTACGAGTCACATAATCATACTCTGATCCATCTACGAGTCGATTTTTGTTAAAACTTGGTGTAGAAACTATCTCAAACAAATCACCGAGTTTAAATTTTTGCCATTCAATGTTACTGCTGTTTTCTAAATTTTCAAGCTGTTGCTGCATTGAATGGCTATCTATTTTTCCCAAGGCATCACCTTGTAAAAGTTGTTCAACTTCCCACGCTAAATAATCCGATACTGTCTTTCTAAAATCTTCATAAGTCGGTTTTGTATCAACTTTAGCGACAAAATTCCAATCTTTTCCAACTTTCTCACCATCAAGCGCAATTTCAGCTTCATAAAATTCTTTTTTCGTAAAAATTTCTAGTTCTTTTTCACCATATCGAACCAATCGGACAACTTCATCATAACGTTCGATAGCTCGATCTACATTTCGAAGATTTGAACTTGCCTTTGCCTTCTTTCGATTGGAACGCTTATAACCATCATTTCTAAAATCAATAAAACGAACAGAATCTTTCTTTTGATGTGGTTCGGCTACTTTAAATACGTAAATAGATGTCTGAACAGATGACTTATTCCCAAATAAATCGGGTGGCATTTTAATACTAGCAAGTAGCGTATGTTTTTGAAGAATTTTTTTTCTTATTTCAATACCATTCATACCAGGAGAATCTTGAATAAGAATTGCTGCATAACCTTGTTCCATCATATTTAATGCTTTATGCACAAAAATCATTCCATTACCTTCCGCTGAATACGGAGGATTTAATACAAAAGCATCTGCAGGAAATTTTCCATCGCCCCCATATTTATAATCACCAGTAAATTCATGCAAACTATCTTCTTGAAGAATATTTGACGAACCATCTCCCATCAAAATCATATTAAGAACTGCCAACATATAAATTTCAGGAAGAATTTCAATCCCTAAAACCTGTTTGGTACGAATATCTTGTTCTTTTTGTAATAATTTATCGGGTGAAAAAATATTCTCTCTAGCATCTTCCAACATTTGATTCATTGCGGCAACTAAAAGTCCACCAGAACCAGTTGCAAAATCCCATACATAACTATCCCTATTAACTCGTGCCAACTGAGCCAACAGATTTGCAACATATCGTGGCGTCAAAACCACATCATTTTGATCATCTCCTGCAAAACTTAACCATTGAAACATAGTATTGAATAATTTTCCAGTAAAATCGATGTTCAAACCAACTTTGTAAAACTGTCCCAGATCTTCAATAACTTCAATATAAATTTCTTTTATAAGCGAAACCCCTTTCTTAGGTTTCGAATATGCCTCTACTTGAAATGTACGTGCAAGATCATTCAAAATCAGCTTTTGTTTTATAGGAGGAATATCTTTGTGTTTAAGATATGCCTTTATCTTTCTAATAACGATTTCGCCATCAGGATCTTCAAAATTTGATTTTAATTCTGAACTTTCAAGAGGTGCAACTTTACCAGGTACACCTAAATTTGCAATAATTGAACCTGCTATAAGATGAATACGACTTAATGCTGAAATATTCAATTCTTTGTTATTGTATAGTTTTTCGTTTAATCGTTGAATACCATCATCAATTTTAGTTTCCTGTTTTTGATGAATTTGTTTAATTTCTTCTTTAGATAAAAATAATTTTTCAATTTTAGCTACAAATTCATCGAAGTTTTCAGGCTTTAGAAAAGATAAATCCTCATAATTTCCTACAAATTGACCAATACCATAGTTTTCTTTAGCTACATAATAAACAGATATTTCAGTTTCCAACTCTTCATTCGAATCAAGCCAACCATTAATTCCAATTGCAATCGTTTTATCGTAACTCGAATGAGCTAAAATTGCATTAGCGTAATGAACGGCTCCATTAACTGCATATTTTTGAATATTGGTATAATTAGGCTCATTCTTCTTGGTGAAATTAGCAACATGTCCCTCTTCGTCAAGTTTGATTAGATCTCCCTTTTTCCCTTTCATTTCAATCAAGACAATATAGCTTTGAAGCTTTGAATCTTGAATTAACAATTTTGCTTCCGGACGATTAATCCCACTACCTCCTGATTTACTTGGCGCTTTTTTCATAGCACGATCAACTTCTAAATTTATTTCTCCTTGTTGAAATTTAACATCTAAACCATACTCAAGTAGCTGTTTTTGAAAATATGGTACCACAATTGAATCTTCAAAAGACATTCAAGTTATCACCTTTCGTAACAATAGTAAAACGCAATTGCATTTATTATGTACCCTGCAGGACTCGAACCTACGACCGGACGGTTATGAGCCGTCTGCTCTGACCAACTGAGCTAAGGGTACAAGGCGTCATGCAAATCTGATAGGGGACATGAAAGAGATACAAAAGAACATTCTACCAGATTTGCATGATCAGATGTTAAAGAAAGATGGAGTTGTTATAGAGACTCATTCGCTTGTATATGAGAGATAATTTAATGGTCAAAGTCTCTATAACAGTAGTTAATTTTACTTCCAACTTATCGGCAATAAATATTTTCTTTTATTATTTTTWGAGAAAAAATTAATAATACATTTTATAATGTTAAATAGATATCCTTAATCCGAACATCGTTAACCGCACCTTCACCATTTGCTTGATTACAACGGCGGAAAATGACATCGATTTTCGTGCCTTTTTTCACCCAGCTTAAATCCACAGTAACGTCCATTCCTAAGGCATCGCCACCTTTATAATTATAGGATTTCTTCACATCAGGTCGTTTGATTCCTTGTGAAGCCACACGAGTAATTTCTTCATTTGTGCCATGTTTCATGATCAAGATATAAGCAAATTTACCGATTGCACCTTCTGGTTTATCTGGCACTAGCCAACCAGCAATCCGGACTTTTCCTTTGCTTGCTCCATTGAATTTATCCAATTTCGCCCATGCGTTACCTTGATGAACAGCTTTACTTGCTGCTACTGCTTTATCGTGATCAGATGGTGTTTGGGGATTTGGTTGCTGTACTTGGATAGATTCTACTTTCACTTGATTACTTGAGGGTTGACACTTACCAGATGTGGCATAGGCTTTCCAAGTATTTTGATCACCATAAAAGATATTTTGATCATATGGTATCGAAGTATATTGCCACATTGCCGCATTAGTCCAGTGTTTAATTTTAGGGAAGTTTGATTGATAAGCTGCTACCCACAATCCATAATCTGCTTTAACAATCGTTGAGAAATCTTCTTCAAATAAAACAGAAGCGGACGTATAAACTAACGCTTTGATACCTGTTTTTTGTTGGATACGATCTAACATTTGTTTTAAAATGCCTGTTCCTTGACGTCCATACATTTCATAGTCTAAAACTAGAATTCCTTTGCCAATGTAACCTTGAGCATTTTGAATAAAGAAATCTGTTTGTGTTTGCCAGTCTGAACCATCAATAAAATGATACACACCAAAAGGTTTACCAGATTTGATAGCTTGTTGAACAAACGGATCACAATAACGATCCACAAAGTTACAACCTTCTGTTGCTTTAAACATATAAGCATCTGCTGGATAGTCCTTAATATTTTTTGAACCATTGTTATTGGATAAATCTACTACCTTTAATGTCATTTTTCATCGTCTCCTTCATTGATTTTTGTTTCTTTATAAAGTGATTTTCCATTAGCCGGCAAATCATAAAAACCACCCGCAGACATTCCTGCCAGTATTCCTGCCCAGGCATAAGTGGCTATTTCTCCATGAATGATCGTCAGTGCATAGCTAATACCAATAATCAATCCAAAAAGAACATTCAAAAACGGCAACCATTTATTATTGATTGCCGTTTGTTTAATCATTTGTGTTACACCTACAACGATTGCGCCAATAATCGATGTCGCAAGTAAGATATTATCCATCTTTTTCTTCCTCCTTCAATGGATGATGGGGTAAGGTTAAAATTTTACTGTATAGCGCTTCGCCTGTTCCATTTCCACCAAGCGCTCGATACCCTTTCCATATATATTCCAGATTTTCTAAATCATCTACTGAGATCCATCCTTGTTCTAAAAAATAGATACATTGTTGATAGATTTTATCGTGTAATAACGCTAGGTTTGCGGATTCTAAGTTCCGAAACCTTCTTTCTGTTTGTTCTCGTTGTGCTTTCAATTGTTTGAACGCTCTTACAAACAAAGAAATCACTCCGCCAGAACCTAGCGCAATGAACAAACTATTAATTTCTAAAAAACGATCAAGCATGTTATTTCATTGTTCCTCCTTTTCACAAAAATAGAATACTATCCAACGGATATTACCCGATAATCTGATTCACAAACGACACAATATAACTAGAAATCATTCGATATCCTTCATTGTTTAAGTGGTATTGATAAGGCACTTGGCTTGTATCATCAACGAATAAAACATCTTTATTGACTTCGTTGATTTGCGCCTCATCATATAGATTCAAGTAAGGAATACTATACAATTTCGCAATTTCGACTAGTTTATCCGTAAATTCACGAGGCATTAAGCCACCAAGCTGTGTATTCCACACTTTGTACGGAATAATGATTCCTATGCGTAGCGTTGGAAATCTTTTCAGTACATCTTCTAACATCGATTGATACGCCCCACAATACGTATTTTCATCAAATGAAGAACCGATCGCTTGTACTGTGCCAATTGCTCGGCTTTGCCCAAAATCATTCACACCGGCAAAGAATGTCGCTAATGAATAATCACTATAATCAAAAGCTTTAGAACGAGCGCCAATTTGTTTCGTATTCTGTCCAGAAATACCTTGATTATTTACTTCACAGCCAAATGCTGAACGAAGGTACGTTTGATAACCAATGGCTCGTGTATTAGGCATAGTCGTTTTATCTACAAATAATTGATGGTCATACCAAGTAATCGAATCATCAAAAGTAACAATTTTTTTGCCAAATAATTTTTTGGAATATGGATTAAGCCATTTTTGGTTTACGCCATATTCGGTCGCTTTCGTTAAAACATTTTCTCCTTCTGTCAAGCTAAAAAAATTTTCATTTCCTTTGCTACTTCCTGTGGTTCCAGCATAAAGATTTAAACGAACATATCGAGCATTTGACGGTGTTTTGAATTGTTTATTATTATTGTTTGAGCCTTCCGTATGTTGAATAGCACAAACTGGCTCTTTGAGTTCATTAAAGTAATAACCTTGTGTACTTAACGTAAGCGGAACACTATAAATTGTATTAGGTTTTACTGATATATAGTCTGATACAGCGAATTTCGCATTTTCAATTAATACTGCTTCGTTATTAATGAAATATCCTCTTGTAATCGTTTCAGAATCAAATAAATTTGTCTGAACTTCTGGTACGGAAAAATTGGCGACTTCGATTCCTGTCGGTTCCAGCCAACGAACAGAAGCAACTTCCTGATAAGGTAAATAACGATTTGGATAGGTCGGATAATTTGCATCAAATTCTGTAATCATCGCACTAGTCGCAGGACGTTGTGCATCTCCATTCCATATAAGATAAGCCGCATTTTCCGGTGCTTTATCCGTCATATTTGTCGTATCTGCACGGGAAATAGAACGAATAAATTTTTTCCCTCCATCAAACCATGCACCTGGAATCCCCAACCACGAACTAAACTTATAACGTTTTCCACTCGAAACGGGAATATATTCGCTATGATAAACTTGTTGATTCGCTGCTGGTAAAAAATTCCCTGTATTGTTATCTACATATTCACCATAAATAACACTCTTCCAATTAAATAAATTCGTTGAGCCTTGAATCGTCGTCTCTGCAATTTTATCTGGAGTAATCGAAGCAGCTTGGATATCAGTACTTTGGTACACTCCACCATCTTCCCAAGAAGTAGTTTCTGTTTGCCAATAGTACCAATGACCATTTTCTAATACTAAAAAAATCCCATCTGTTCCGTTGGGATATGCTGCTTGTAATTCTGAAAAAGTATTATACGTACCTTTTGGTGCACCAGAAACAATCGTTGCCAATTGGGCATCGACAAATGCTTGATCCGCTTTGGTTGTTTGTAATCGAGAAATATTTTCCTGATTTTTTTCAACTACTGTTCTTTCTCCTTTGTCAGATAACTTTGTGTCGATTTGTTTTTTGTTGTACGTATCAACTTCTTCATATAGTTCTTCTATTTTGTTTAGATTTTGTTCAACTTCAACTGCTTTCTGTTCAACGTTAGCAAGTGATTGGTTAGTCTCGGTTGCTAATTTTTCTAATTTATCGTTAGCATTCGATATTAATTCTTCTATTTTATCAATCGTTTGGCTAAATCCGTTAAAATAGAAATTCTCCAGTTCTGGAACATTCTCATCAATCGGACTTCGTTTTATCGAAAAAATAAACCGGCCAGCAGTATCTAATGCTTGCCCGTTAGGAAATTCAATATATATACTACCTTCCACCGTACCAACATATCCTAAAATATTATCATCTAATACAATGGAGACAACTCCACCAATCCGATCCTCAATCGTTGCTAAGTAATCGTGTTTTCCAAATCCTCCATCAGCTGTTTCTGAACGAAATTTTAAACGAATAGGAACCATTACTCCTTCAGGTAAACTTTGAACAATTGCACCTTTCATTAGTTTAAAGCGAAGTTTAGCCGTCCCTCTATCATATGACCAGAAAACAACGCCAGTATAAATTGGTTTCGTAGCTTCCGCTTGAATACAAATGATTGAATCGTTAGTTTTATACATCATTAACCCAACACTAGTCCTTTCTTAATGTATAGACCACAACCAGTAACTTTCGTTTGCGTATCAGCAAAGCTAGTGGGCGGCTCGCGGCGTATCAAGCCATCGTCAGATTGCGCACCAACTACATTCTGTGAGCCGACAATATCACTGATAAGAATCGTTCCCATGAATTTCGCTCTGATAGCAATGTTTTGTTTATAAAAATACGTTCCGTTGTAAACATGACACTGTGAAGTACCATTTATACATATTCCCATGGACGCAGTATTTCGATTATCATTTGCAAATTTACATTTTACAACCGACATATAACCACTTTGATCAGCTAACAACTGATAGATACTACCTCCGTATGTAGGACCATTGGCAGTATCAACAAATTGTAATCCACTGACCTGAATGTAACCGCGGACATAATAAAATGCGATACTTCTAACTTTAACTGGCAAATCCGAGGTTGAAACATCAATGTTATCTATATTGTCTCTGCATCGTACATATACTGATGTCACGTTAACGTTTCTAAGAACAGCATCTTCCAAATATACACCGGAATCAATCCATATTGTAACTGATGGGATAGTAATCAAAGGTACTTGGTTGAAAGCCATTTGAATAGTCGCAAACGGATTCTCTTCCGAACCGTCTCCAGTTTGATCACTTCCATTGCTTGCTGAAACGTAAATGTTAATTTGTGCAGCGGAACCACCTATGATTTGTTCAATACTCCCATTTAATTGTCCCACTTGTTTTTGCATATTTAGTTGTTTGTTCTGCAATTCGTCTATTTCTCCTCTAAATAGTCGTTCAGATGCAATCAAACGTTCTTGAAGAACGCTATACGTTTCTCCTTTATAATCGACTCGCCCATCTACTACTTCATTTGGCGAATCTCCACCAGAAGATAGTACAAGATTATCAATTCGAGTGTTTAAATAATCGTCATTTTCTTTTAAGGAGGTTTCTAAGTCATTTAAACAATCAACATTATGATTAAATATTTCTTTCCATTTTCCTGTAATAAGATTAGTGGTTAATTTCTTTAATAACATCAAACTACTCCTTTCTTTACCATATTCGCTAAAATAGCCGTCATTGTCTTCTTTGTATTACTTAATGTAATTTCTGGTGGTTTGTTAGGAATTGCTGGATAAGTTTTTATTCCCACTACTTGTATATAAGTATTAATATTTAGTGGTTCATAAATAAATGGTACGTAATCTCCTTTTTGAGGATTGATTTTCCATTTTAAAGTAACTGATCCAGAAATACTTGGATAATCTTGTAAATCGTTTTTTAAACGTTCAAGCATATTTCGCGATATCGTATAGCGTTCATCAGTAACCGGATCTTGAATTCTAATTCCCCATGTTTCTGATTCCGGACTGGTATACGTGATTGGTGTAAACACATAATCACTATCTTTTGGATTTTCTGTGTTAATACCGTCTTTCAATTTTCCATACCCTTTAATCTGAGTTTTCAATGAGTAAGTATCAATATCAAACGTAACTTCATCTGTATTATATTTATAACGAATTTGTTCTTCTACTTTCTGACCATACTCACTAATCGGATAAAACATAAGATGCTTATTATTAGGAATAACCACTGCATTATAATCTGAAAGAATCTCATTAATTAGCTTCAAATAATTTCCATCACCAAAATTCTCCTGTTGAACAGTTAAAAACTTTTTATTTGGATCAATAACTTCCCATGTAAATTCTCGATTTCCAGCTTTAAAAATATGTGTCAATAACTGATTAATCGATTTTGTACCTGTTACTTTTTCATATTGATAACCATCCTGAATTGTATAATAGATATGTGTTGCAACTATCTGTTTAGTTACTAATCCCCCTACTACATTTTTAGTCATTTTTTTTATAATAAATTCTTGCCCATTAAAAATAATCGAAGATTCATACTCAATCAAATCAAACACTTCTTGATTGATCAAATTTGTTACTGATAGCCCAATTTCCCAAGTTTCATTTTGTTGCCAGTCCTCATAAAAAGAATCCTTGTCGTACCTGACAAGGATTTCTTCTTTGGTTTGTTCATAATTTCGAACAATTATATCATCCATTTAATCACCTACTTATACAAAAAACGAAAATCCCACGAAGAATTTACTCGAGTAATATTTTGGATTTCGATTTCGTTTATCCCCTCAACTAAATTGATCAAACCGTGATTTGTATTAATACCACAACTTACACCATTTAATTTAGGAATCACTCCGTCCAAAATTAGCATCTGACCAAGATTCGTCGAAAGTGATGGATAGTAAATAAATCGATCACCAGTTGTTTTATTAAAGATTATCACATTTCCTTCCGACTCTCCTTCTAATGTAATTCTTAAATAGTGTTCTCGTGGATCAATTTCAAAACTACCAGCATTATAAATAATAAAATTACTTGTTTTATGTTTATATTTATAGTCCTCAGAAATTAACCCCTGAGAAAACTGCCAATCATTTTCTAACGTAAAACCATTTAAAGTCGTTGACAAAGATTCAGAACAGCCAGATGGTACATCAAATGTAATCTCAATTGTAGAATAATCATTTGCTTCTTCAGTTAATTCAAAATTTTTAGGATTGACTTTAAACCTTTTACCAGGACTCAAATCATAACCAATATAATATTGATATCCTATAAAAATCATTTCATAAAGTTCAGTAAGGAGTAATTCCTTATCATATTTATTCTTATAAAAGATGTCTAAAGTCAAGACTAATTCAAAAGGACGAAAACTAGCATTTATTTCTCTGCTACCGTTCGTCCCTTGAAATTCTTCATAACTTGCCTCATATACTGGCGCCTGACGTTTGATTTCTTTACAAATAATCCTGTTTTTCTCTTGTGGATCAAATATATGACCATTTTGATTAAACATCAATTTATAAAACATTCATCATATACCTCCATTTATATATCGGAGTTTCGCTAAATCTGCCCCCATGTAACTATTTGCAGATTTACCAATATCAGAAGATTTAATAATAAAGTCTTTTCCTAAGATTGCTTTTAAAATGGCCATCATTTCGTTATGTTGTTGTTGCTGTTGTTTAATTAAAGCAAGTAATTCTTCAGAATGATTATCATTTTGTCCAATACGCATTATTTGTTTTGATTTGCCTGATAGGAAAGCGAGTACTTCCCCTACCAATTCAATAGCTCTCGTTTTTTTAGTTAACGGAACAACTACTTCAGGTTTATTTCCTTCCCCACCACGGAAAAGACCATCCTTCATAATCCAACCACCATTTTCATAACCAACTCCACGCCAACCATTTAATAAACTCCCATATCTACTCAAAGTATATCGAATCGAAGCAAGAATATTTGAAAGTGGATCATAAATATCTTTATTGTAGGGAGGAAGTGCGTAAGAACGGAATGTTGTATCAATTACTTGCATTAAACCTTTAGAAGGTATCCCAGCTGCTGCATTGCTATCCCAATTATTAATTGCTTTAGGATTTCCATTAGATTCAGTTTGCATTTGATGCAATAGAGCGTTTAAATTTGCTGAATTGTATTGACCAGTCATTTTTAGTGCTTTTATTGCTACAGAACGCCAACGCTCAACCCCCGTTGAACTTCCTACTTTAAAGATATTACCCACTCCCAAAAGTCCATTTAAATGAATATGATCAAAGTGATCACCATCTGGCCAAGCAGTCCATTGTCCACTTGCTCCTGTTCCAGACATACCGGATCTATCTCTTACTCGACCATTCGTAATAACATAAGCAATTTTCGATGGAAACTTCTCAAATGCATAATTAGCTGCAGCTGTATATCGACTATCACCAGAAACACCAGGATATGCTAAATCAATTGCTTGTCTTTTTCCATGATAGTATCTATCTCCAGGACGATATCCCGATGTAACAGTTAAACCTGGGAATTTGGCCATCACTCTTTGGGCAATATCAACTAAATACTGATAAACACCATTTGCATTTACTGCACCATCAAAATTTCCATGTGTAAAGAATTCACTCAATTTTGTTTGAAGAAATTTATTCGATGCTTTTGCCATTACTTTTACGCCAGATTTGGTCATATCTAGCCATAAATTAGTAAGATTACTATAATCAACTTTTCCATCTAAAAATTTAAGAACAGCATTTTCATTATCCAACAAATCAGCTAAATCGAAATTATTAGTACCATTAGCATACCTAGGAATATTTATATATTTTTTCAATTTTTTAGTAAGTGTTGCATTTAAAACTTGTGTTCCTTTCGGTAAATTAACCAATAAGTCTCGCCCTTTAGCAATGAATCCTTTTCCGTTTGGCATTTGTACATATTCTTCATGAACTGGACCTTTTTGATCATTAATCATTGCTAAACCACCAGGATGTCCTACTGTTCCTTTTGCATACTGTGGTATTGCCCAATTACCAATCGTTTTACTTGATTCAACTTCTTTTAATACATAGTTAACGCCAGAAATAACCCCATTAACACCTTTTCCAATTCCTCCTACCATTCTATTAGCTACGCTATTCATAGTTGAGGATAGAGGACTTCCCATTGAATTAATTCCATTAATCAAAGATTGCATTAAAAATGAACCTGCAGCATTAAATCCTCCATTTTTTGAACGAAGATTATTAATCGAATCGTTCCCAAGTTGATTTACTCGACCTATAAACACACCATAAAGTGAATTCCAACCGTTCATCAAATTTTTATTCCAAGTAACTCCTTGAACATAATTAGGTGTATTTTGAAGTTTTAATGCATTTTGATAGTTCGAAATAAATAGAGTCTCACTAGCTGTAAATTGTGGTACAGCAGAGTTCCATCCATTCATTAAATTATTTAGCCAATCAACACCTATAGAAGAATACTGTTCAGACTGTTCAGCAATATCCTCAGGAAGTAAGGACTCAATGATATTCGCTTTGTTCAACGCGCCATCACTACTATTAGCTTGTCCATTCAGCATTTGAGCTTTCAATGCAGTAACCAACTCGTTTAATGCTAAGATTAACGCATCTAAATTCGATACTGGGGAAACAGCAGTAATGTTACCAACACCATCAGCATATTTGGGAATTAGCCGTTTAGTTTTCGTTGCATTGAGTACTTTTGAGCCTCTCGGCAAATCTAAGACAATGTTTCGTCCTTTTGGAATAAAGGATTGTCCAGTTGGTAGTTGAATAAGCTCTTCATAAATAGGACCTTTTTGATCATTCACAAGAGCACTTCCACCAGGATGAAAGTTAGTTCCTTTTGCGTTAGGCATTGGACCTATGAAATCAATGCTGACTTTTTTTTCACTTTTTTTAAGAAGTCCATCCCAAGACGTATTCAATATATCTAGAGCAGAAGATACCTCTAAAGCATTAGTTTTCGCATTCAATGTCTTTGGGGCTGGAATAATTTTTTCATTGTAGTATCTAACTGCTTCTGTTGCATCACCTACAGAACTAGTCAGACTAGTATTGTCTCCCAACATTTTTTTTAATTGAGGAAGTACATTTTTATTGTATTCTCCCACACTAATTGTTCCATCTCTAACTTTAGATAAGATATCTATGTTATCACCTAACATACGTTTCACTGGATCGGGTAGTTTTTTCCATGCATTCCATGATTCTTCTGAAGCGAAAACTTTTGCAAGCAGATCACTATTATCTGCAAGTATTCGTTTTTGAAGATCTGGTAGCTGATTCCATTTATCCAAAGTTTCTTTTGATGTCAAAATTTTTGTTAGAAAATCAATATTATTTGCAAGAAGCTCCTTTTCTGAATTAGGAATCTCGTTCCACCGCTTCAAACTTTCTTCAGACGAGAAAATTTTATTTAAAAAATCGGTATTTTTTGCAAATAAACCCTTGATGTCTACTGGTGTCTCATTCCAAATTTTCAGTTTTTTTTCTGATTTAGAGAGAGTTTGTAAAAAATCATAGTTTTTAGCATTTAATTTTTTTATTTCAGGCTGGTAAGCATTCCACAATCCCAAATTAAATAGTGTTTCTGCCATTACTTCAGGAGTATTTGAATATAAAACTGCCTTTTTTTGTTCAAAATTAAGTTCATCCCATTTACCAGATGATTCCAATGCTTTATATACATTTACACTAAATTCATCTTGAAGGACTGCTTCTTTATCTTCCCAAGCCATTCCTCGCCACAAATCATTAGCAATTGCTGCTTCACCAATCATTTTTTTGGCATTACTATCTATATTTGCATCATGCAAAACCATTTTCAGGTTATTCCATGTAGTAATGTTTTTAGAAGCTTCTTTAATTATTTCTGGAGCATTTGTTTTTACATTGCCCTCTTTATCAAGCAGCTCTAAAGAATTCCATTCCTTTGCTCCATCCGTTCCTTCTTTAGCTACCCATTTTAATGTATCGGCATTTTTCTTAGCATTTTCCGCTAACTTATCAGCCATATAGCCAGCATTATCTAACAATTTTTGATTATCCTCAATAAGATATTGATTTGCTCCTACCGCATTTTCGATTAGCTCCCCTGTTGCCAAGTGGATTTTATCCGCTAACTCAGGATATTTTTGTACAATAGCTGCAATCTGACTGTCAAATCCCTCAGTTGTTGCATCATTAATTTTATCCCATTCAGCAAGATATTTTTGAGCGAACTCACCGTCTAGATTATATCCCCATTCTTTCAGCCATTCTTCCTGTTCTTTTCTCATTTGGGCTGCATGCTTTTGAGAAGCGTATCTTTGTTCTCCTAAAGATTTAAGCCAGGTTTCTGCTTGTTCTTTACTAGCTTTAGATATATCACCAGTCATAGAATTTAATATAGCCTTACGTTGTTCAGCAGATATATCTAATGTATTAACATATTGTTCAGCTGTATTTTTTGAGAGATCACTAATCATCTGAGCTTCTGCGACGCTTATATCACGGTGTTCTCTTGATGCCTTCTCTCTTATTTCTTTAATGCGCTCATTATTTTCTTTGATTTTTTCCAGAGCTGACTGGTTCATTGCTTTCTCATTTTCAACAATTTCTTTCATTGAATCAGTAACAGTTCCAGGCAAATTTTTTAGTAAATTATCTAATCCTTCAACTTTTTTAGTTAAACTAGATTCAATAGTAGCACCAATAATTTCAAAATTTTTGGCTATAGGTCCAGTATTTTGATTGAATCCTTGAACCATTAGACCAAATTGCCCTGAAGCTTCATTTGTTTTTACTTTTACAGTATCTAACGTACCATCAACTTCTCTTCCTACATCAACGCCCCATTGTTTTACACGTTGAGAAGAGTTCCATGCTTCTTCTCCAAATCCTTTCCAAGCAGCGTACCCTAGAGCTAGAGTTCCTCCAACACCAACAATTCCAAGAAGAATTGGATTCAATCCTCCAAGTGCTGCTGTCATTGCTCCAATACCACTAGAACCTGCCGCTGAACTAGTAGCACTACCAAGAACAGTTGCTTTACCTGCAGTTTCTCCTAAGTTTTTAGCTAAATTGCCCAAACTAGCACTTCCATTAATAGAAACAGTGCTAAGAGAATTTAAACCTTTTTCAGCTGCTTTCATTGCTGAACGTTTATTTAATTTTGCGTTTAAATCAACGAATGCTTGCCCAAAAGTTGAAATTTTAGAAGCTCCTGATCCAGCAATTTTTAGAACTGGACCTACAGCTGCAGTCCACGCAATGAGTTTTACAATAGACTTTTGAACTTCAGGACTGGTATTTGAGAATGCTTTTGCAGCTGTACTTAATGTTTCAAGTAATGGTTTTGAAGCTTTTAGAGCATCTCTTAAAGCGTCTACGAATGGTCCACCCATATCGATAGCCATATCAACAACTTCATTCTTCAAGGCCTTCACTTTTGATTCAGTAGTCTCATAACGTTTGTTCGCTTCATCTGTTAAAGCAGTGTTTTTTTCCCAAGCTTTAGTTCCTCGTTTTATTGCACCTTCAAAAACACCACTTGCGTTAGCTGCACGTAATAAACTATCACGTAAACGTACTTCTTTTATCTCCATATCATTTAATACTTTAATAGCAGAAGTCCCATGCTTTTCGGCATTACCAAGCCCTTTTATGAATTCAATAATCGCTTGAGAAGGATTGCTCTTGAATAATTCAGCAAATTCATCTGATGTTCTACCTGTTACATCTGCAAAAGATGACAGACTTCCTGCTGATTTTTCAGTTTCTTCATACATTTTCTTTAAATCAGATGAAGTAAGTCCCATTTGTTTTGATACTGCTTTTAACGATTTTCCTCCATCTCTCACAGCATTTACTAAATTAACCCACGGAACACCTTGTTTTTCTGCCATATTTTTCAGCTGATTAAAAGCTCCAACACCATTTTCAACTGCTAATTGCATTTGTATCATTACTTTAGAAAAAGCAGTTCCTCCAGCTTCAGCTTCAATACCTACAGAAGACAATGCCGCTGCAAAACTCATGATTTCAGCTTGACTCATTCCAACCTGTTTCCCTGCACCAGCCAAACGGAGTCCCATTTCTGTGATTTCTGACTCAGTAGTTGCTAGATTATTCCCAAGATCAACAACCACAGCACCTAGTCGCTCAAAATCTTTTTGAGACATTTGTGTGATATTTGCAAATCTAGCAAAAGACGTCGCTGCAGTTTCTGCAGACATATTGGTAGATTCTCCTAAATCAATCATTGTTTTTGTAAAACTTACAACGTTGTCAGTTTGAATCCCTAATTGACCAGCTGCTTCTGCAACTCCTGCAATTTCCTCATGACTTGCTGGTAATTCTTTCGCCAAATCTCTAAGCCCTTTTTCCAAATCACTATAGGAGTAAACTACATTACCATTGGAATCTACAATTTCGTCATTTGTTTTCTTTACCCCGGCAAATGCACTTTCCCATTTGACTGCCGCAGTTGTAACTGCAGTAACGGCTCCGGCAATCGGAATAGTCACGCCATGTGTTAAGGAAGTGCCGATATTCTGTGCTGAATTTCCAGCTTTTTGCAGAACATCAGATGTCTTATTAATTACTCCAGTTATTCCTGTTGTTTTTGTTTGTAATTCTGCATATGCACCAATTGTTTGTTTAATCTGTGCTTCATAACTCGCTTGTCTAGCTGTTGCTTGATTTAATTGATTCGCATATTTGATAGTAGCTGATGTTGCTTTTCCATTTTCATCATAACTTTTTTTATATTTATCAGTTAATATTTCTATTTGCTTTTGATTAGCTTGTAGTACATTACCTAAGCCAGTATATTTTGCTTGCAATACGCCTAATTTATTTCCAGAAGCATCCATAACTTGCATTTGCGCCTTCATTGCTTTCATCTGGTAATTAACAGCATTTCTAGCACCAGTTAGTCCCCTAGTTAATTTAGAACTATTCAAGTTAAGATTGATAATTATATTACCGATTGGTTTTCCAGTAGTCATAGTTATCCTCCTTCCTATAATGATTTCAAGAAATCTTTCAAGTCCATTTCTTTCGGTTTTTCTTTGGCTTTTTCAGAACATACAATTTGAATCAAACGATTGAAATTAGTATTTTCAATATCATTTATCGACCATCCAGACTGAACCAATTGCCTAAACAAATTCAATAAATCATTCTTTGCTTCTGTAGGACTTACTTTTTTTCATCCGTTTCTGATAAAGGATCGATTCCTAAAATATCTAAAATAGGTTGGTTCAAAGCACTAAAAGCTTCATCATTTGTCAAACCTTGTAAAATCGACTCGCGAGTAACTTCGTCACTGTTAAATAAAGAAATGTTAAATTCAACAAGTTCGTTAAATTGTTTAACTGCCGTAGTATTTTCTGCATACATACGTTCCTGACATTCTAAAGCATCTAACACATCTCCAGCAGTTAAATTATTTTTTTCATGAACAACTTTTTTTCCATCTTTATCTTTTAAAACTAATTGAGTCTTATTTTTGATTGCCATTTTTTTCTCTCCTTCATTAATTCAATCTAAAAAACAAAAAGAGAACTAAAAAACTAGTCCTCTTTTTGCACATTATTCACTAAATTTAATAGATCACTTTTTAATGTAATGTCATTAAAACTAATATTATTTTCCGTTAGCCATGACTTAATTTCAGCAACCGTATTTTTTTCATTTGGTTTATCTTCTTTTTCAGCCCCGTCTATCTCCCTACTTTTCAAAGAAACATCAGGGCTTACTACTCCCCCGCTGGAAATGTTAATGCCTTAAGAGCTTTAATTGATTCTTGGTCAGATCCAATGTATTTACCTACCGTTTGACCTTTAGCATCCCCTTCTGCATCGTTTGCAATTGCAGAAAATACATATTCTTCTGCTTCTGGTTCAAAAGCTTCATTTGTTAATGTATTTAACTTCATAGATTCACGACTAAATCTCCCTTTAAATGCTGCCAGTAAAGCAGTTTCTCCACTTAAATCAGAAGATTCTAATAGTACTGCACAATATGGTGGTTCAGTATCTTCTCCAATAAAACTAATTTTTTGTTCGTTAACCTTATAGCCCAAAATCTTATCATTGACATCTTCCGGTAAATCTAACAAACCAAAATTAATACTTACATCCCCAGTTCCTTTTTGAGAAACGTAATAGGTAATATCAGAACCATGTACTTTAGTTGATTCTTTTGCTAATCCTGTAATTTCAGCTGAAACTGTCGCACCTTTATCTTGTTTCCCCTCAATTACGAACTGATTTTTTTCCGGAATTTTTCCGGTTTCGTCAAATACTCCAATAGTTAATCTTTTAAATCCTACAAATGACATAATTTTTCCTCCTAAAATCTAATAAAAAAAAGACACAAAAATTTGCGCCTTAGTTCTCTAATATTTTGTATCATAAATTTTGGTGTTTCCTCGATATCTTCTGGCATCTACAAACCTATTTGTTTCTGCAAAATATTCATCAAGTCCTTGGCCACTTATTTGGCCAAATCCTATTTTTTTAATTCATTTTTTATTTCATATTGAATTTGTTTACATGTGATTCGATATGCAGACTCTACATCTATTTGAATTAAATATTCAACAGATAATTCTTTGTCGCTTCCATGATAAGCCTCATTTGGAACATCAACAGGTCTTATTGTGATAAATGGACCTGTTTTATCAGCTGTTTCTGGTTGTTGGTAAAATTTAATTCTTAGACTTTTCATTTTCTCATTATAGGTCATAGAATAAATATACTCATTTGAAACCAATGCATCATATATAATATTCAACATATCATTCATAAATTCTTTTTGACCTCCTCTGCAACTGTATTGAAATAAAGAGGTTCAGAATCTTTCAATGATTTAGTAATTACACCAAATCCTCTTGGTCTAATTTGTTTTCCATTTCTAGTATATCCCCATTCGTTCAAATGGATAATCCTATATCTTTCATGTGGACCATTCCAACCTATTTTTGCATTGGCCTGATTATTTCTAAAAATAGCTTCTGTTTTAACCACTTCATCAATGGTATAACCTTTATCTTTAAAAACAAGCATATCTTTTTGTAGTCTTTTCTCTACTTGTTTTGCACCTGCATCTATCGCTTCTTTAGTAATAGCTCTTATTTTTCGACTACCTAGTTTTTTTCTAAATTTTTTAAAGTTTCTTGAACACCTTTAATTTCAACATCAGACATCATCAATCATTCCTAAAATAATAGTTATAAATCGATTTTCAGAAATATCGTTTCTGACATCTATAATGTTCCATTTCCCTTGAAGTCTATAATCCTCAATCTCAACATAATGTTTATTTGACGGAATATAAGAGCCACGAGTATCACGAATTACAACTGTTACAGCTTTTTTAGTTTCCTTACCATTCAGAATTTCCAAATCCTTTTTTGATGGATCATAAACTTCGGCACGAGCTTTATAAAGGACTACTTTTTCTTCATCTCCTGGTTCTGGACCTTTATGAGGTTGATATTCCCAAAAGCAAATAATCGTATTCATCTTTCCAGTCCTACTTTTCCTCATTTGTTTCTTCCTCCTTAAAAACCTTATATTCCGCTTTTAATTGAAGAAGAAGAGAATTGAACCCCAAGTCATATTCTCTAAGTACGCCATTTTGACTACTGGATTCAATAGTTGCCGAACCTGCATGATAATAATGGTCTGTTAATAGCAAAATACCTAAATTTAATAAATCTATGGTTTCATTATCTTGCAAATAAAAAGAAGGCTTATCTTTTCCGATAGCCCCCTTTATATATGCAATTGCTGATCTAGCAGCTCGTATTATACCTATATCATCATTTGAATAGTCTTCTCGGATAGCTTCTTTTATCTCTTGTAAATCTAATTCATCCCTTGGATTTAAAATCATTTACATTCACCTAACTTAAATTAACGTAATTTTATTGATAATACGATTATTCTTCTTTAGATTCTTCTAATAAAGCAATTAAATCTTCTCTTTTATCAGAAGATTTATAAGAAATATTTTTCTCGTCTAAAAAATGTTTTAATTCCGAAACTCTCAAAGAAGTAAAATCATTGTTATCTGTCAAATTCGATTTATCCCGCGAATTATGAGATATTTGTTCAGAATCCCCATCTGTTGATGGGGTTACGCTTTTTTTATCGTAGCTAGACGGAACGCTGAAGCTAATTTAATTTGGTGATCAAACCACGCTGTTACCATAAAATAATTAATACCATTATCATAGTCTTTGTATTGTTCATATAATACATCTGCAATATCGTAGTTCAAATGTGCATATGAGAAATCACCAACAACAGGTGTTGTAGCCGCATCAGTAAAGATTACTGGTTTACCTAAGACTTGCTCTGGTTGCGCATTGTATAATGTAGCACTTCCATTAGCTAAAGTTCGAATAATCGTTACATAATCAGAAAAACGCATATAAATTGTTGCATTTTCTCGAAAATCTTCGTGCAAGTCTGCTAAAGCATTAGTGATTGCTTCATATAAATCATTTCCTTCCACCTCCTTGATATTCACTTCGGTTTTATCATAGAAACTCATATGTTCTTCGCCACTTTTAGGTGAAGTAGCAAATGAAACTTTGCGTTCCTTTGCAGCAAGCCCTGCACGTAAATTATTTTCTACTGTTTGAACCAGGTTCGTATTCGTTCCCATCAATACTGTATCAGTAATTCCAGCTTTTACTTTTGTTTGAAATCGTCCAAAATTAACTGAATCTCCTTTTAGTTCTATTTCTTTAGCAGCTTCTCCATCTTGAATAAAATCATCGTCATCAATTGTGAATGAAATACGAGGAATTACAAGATTCGTAATTTGGGTTACTGTTTCTTTTTCTCTCAACTGATTTTTTACTAGCGGTTCCGCAATAATATCATTTGTTAATGTAGAAGGCAGGAATTTATTTCCTTTTGTAGTTGAGTTATCTCCTAATACTTGCAGAACATCTGAATTCACAGGACGATTAGCCATCGTTGCTCGAATTAATTCTGCTTTTGCATCAATAATTTTTTGCTTAGGATCTGTGGCTTCTGTAAAGTTACCTTTCGAAAGGCTTGCTTTTTGTTCTGCTTCCATTTGATCATGTTGATTCTTGATAATATCAAATCTTTGTTGTAACTCTGCTGCAGTTTTATTTAATTGATTTAATTCTTCAACAGTTACTGAAGTATCAGCTGCTTTTTGAGAAATTTCATCTTTAGTTTTTTGTATTTGTTTTCCTACCGTTGTCATATCTTGTTTTAATTCAAAAAGTGTCTTCATTTTTAAAGTCCTCCTAATACGTTAGTTATATATTCTTTATCTTTTTTTGCCTGTTCGATTATTTTTTTCTTTCATGATCATCTATTTGATTTTCTTGTTTAGTCATTAAGAATTTCTCAGGAACTCTTTGATAATTACTAAAGAGTTTTTCGCTAATAGATGCTGCTATTTGATTCGAAGATTCAACAATGTCACATAAACCATAGTCAAATGCTTCTTTTGCTGATAACCAAGTTTCTTCAGCCATTATTTGTTTGATTTTTTCTTCTGTTAATTTCTCACCAGCTTTAGCAAGATAAGTTACAACTGATGATTCCGCAATTCTGTCAAGATCGTCAGCTTGTTTTCTTAATTCATTGGCATTACCTATAGCAAAAGACCACGGATTATGAATCATCATCATGCTATTTTCTGGCATAATAACCTTATCGCAACTAACTACGATTACACTGGCAATAGAAGCTGCTAGAGCGTCCACATAAGCTGTTACATATGCTTTATGTTGCTTTAACATATTTCCTATAGCAATTCCTTCAAAAACAGAACCACCAGGAGAATTCACATGTAAATTAATTTTTTTGACATCTCCAAGCTCTTTTAAATCTTTTTGAAAACTCGAAGCTGTTGTATCTGATTCATCCCATTTGAATGATGTAATTTCTCCAAAAATATAGATGTCAGCTTCATCTTGATCAACAGATTGTTTACATTCCCAAAACTTTTTCATAACTACCCTCCTTTCAAGGAAAAATAAAACAGACCTAACTATTTTTAGTTACGTCTGTTTCACTAGATTTATGCGATTTCCTTAATGTTGGATCCATTTCTTGCGGGTACATATCGCCTGAAATCCATAAATCAGCAGCTTTACCTCCACGTGGTGGCATTTCTTCAAGCATCCTTGCTTCATCTGGCGCCATCCATCCATCACGAATACCACCATGATAAAATTTCTGCCTAGCATCACTGTCCCCACGCAAGAGTCCCATCATATTGAACTTAAAGTAATAGCCTTTTATTCTTTCATTTTTTTGAAGTATCTTCTTGTTAAATTCTCTTTCATATTGCTTCACAATAGGAGTGAGAGTCATATTAACGAATAGTTGCATCAACTGTTCATTTGATGAGAAACTACTACTGTCGGAGTTCAAAAAAACACTAGGAACGTTAAAAACATTAGCAATACGATCTCGAGTAATTTTCTCAGTGATCTTCATGTCTGTTGCTACAAAGTTACGGTTCATTTCTTCAATAGTTATACCAGGCTCTTGAAAAAGTACACCGCCATTTTCTTCATAAAACCGTCGGAAATCTTCCACTACAGCCTTTTTCTTTTCTTCATCAACGCTAGTGTCATAAGTTAAAATGAATGAATCTCGTAATGATTGCATCTCTTTTAAAGAGAACTCACGAACAGCTTTATCAAAATCATTCGAATTTTTTAATACTTGTATTGGGCTAATTCCCTTCCAAATTCCATTTCCTGCAATGTGTCGCACATGAATAACATCAGAATTATGAAAGTAGAATGTTTTACCATCGTTATTCACTTGATACCATAATTCTTTACTACTCCTTTCAACAATAGGATTAACATAATTTGGATTGAACGGGATCAGTGATTCTAATTGCCCCCGAATATCTCGAACAATCAAAGCATAACCATTTCCGTTTGTATTTCTACTAACTTCCAATACATTAATTATTTGGTCTAAAGTTTGATTTTTATTAGGAAAATACATCAACCGATCCATCGATTCATCGAATTGCTGTTCACAATTCAAATATTTTTTAAATGGTAGACTGGATAATGTATTACTTAAACGAGAAATGATTGAAAATATATTTTCGTTAGTTTCAAGAGTTGAGTTTTCTAATCCAAAAAAAGTCTTTCCAATCCATGATTTAAAATTTTGATTTTCATAGGATCCTTTAATAATTGATTGTTTGATAAATTTAGGAGTTATTTTGTTAATAGTCCTTTGGAATTTATTCATTTATTAACCTCCTCTCATCATTTCTCTTATACTTATGAAGCCAACAGTTCCTGTTTGTTTTGATTTTTTAGCAAACATTTCCACTACACTTACATGACTATTTAACACTGATGCAAAACCGTCAATTTTTCTATTTTTTGATTGTTTCGTAGGCATCCAATTATTATTTCTATCTTGTACTAGTTTTACATTTGATAAATACCATCTAAAAATTTTTTGCTGATTATAAATAACTTTGCCATCTAAAAATCGTTCTTTTAAGTCTTTCATTGGTCCACCAAGAGTAGTGAATCCTTGAATAGCTTCTTCCATGACAAATCCAAAATCAATCATTTGTTGATTTAAAATCAGACTATTTCTTCGATCATATCTAACTTTCAACACTTTATATTTTTTTGATTGCTCCACAAACCAGTCAAAAACAAACTGATAATCAACATAACTTCCTGGTGTCACAGTTAAATCACCTGATTTTATCCAAGCATCCAACCGTTGTTTATTATTGTCGTTGTTATATCTTTCTTGCGAAATCCAACTATGTTCTAAAACTGCTATTTCTCCAGTTTCATAAATGGGAAATTCCAAATTAGCCGATGTAAAGTCTTGTGTTTCTGATAAGTCATATCCTCCAACACATTCTTCACCTTCCATCGTTTTCCAATCAATTATTTTGTTATTCTTATTAATTGTTTGCATATCTAAAAACGATAATTCGTCTATGTCAGAAAATAAATTAAACTGTTTTGTGAACCAGTCAGCTTTCTCTTGAGGACTGTTACGTTCTGTTTTCCAGTCGGTTACTAAATCAACAAATGACATTAAGCCAATGTTAGGATTTGCTTTAATCCAGTTTCTTGGATCATCCGCTTCTGAAACATCGTCTAGTTTTGCTACAAAATAAAAAACCCGTTCATCCAGACCATCTTCAAGATGTTCTAAACAATCGAGTGCATTATCATAATATTGCATAAGTGGTCCATCAAGAACATAACCTGCTGTAGTTATATAAACTATTAGTGGTTGCCTTCGCGTACCGCGAGATTTTTTTATTACATTAATCAATTTGAAATTTATAAATTCATGGATTTCATCGAAAATCGCAAAATGAGTATTTAATCCATCGAGTTTTTTACTATCCGATGCTCGGGCCTCCATCTTAGAAAAAGTTGCTTCGTCTTTAATTAATGATCTTTGTGGCTTATACTTTTTGTCTAATCTAGGAGATTGCTTTACCATTTCCTTTGTTTTATCAAATAAAATTGATGCTTGATCTTTCGCATTGGCCAAAACATAGACATTAGCACCTTGCTCGTTATCATATCCCAACATATAAGCTGATAATCCGCTGATAAGTGACGTTTTACCATTTTTTCGTCCTACAAATGTCAAAGCTTCACGAAAACGTCGGATTCCTGTGTCTTTATGAATCCATCCAAACATTGAACCAATGATAAAATGTTGCCATGGTTGCAAAATAAATCGGTCAAAGTCTCCTTCAGTCGGACGGCAATTATCTTCAATAAATCGAATTGGACGATGCCCTACTTCTTCATCAAAAATCCACGGAAATTCTTCGGTTCCTTGTCGTTCTAAATCTAATATATGCCTTTTAGCAGCAAGAATATTTTCTTTACTCGCTGGTATAGATTCATCGATCAAACGTTCAGCGTACCAAGTAGTCAATAATTCTGGATAGGGTTCTAATAATATCCCGCCCCAAGAAGCTTGTTCCTCCTTGTAGTTTTCCCACCATTTTTCTAACTCAGAATAAGATAAAGAAGTCAATTCCATTCTGAATCATCTTCTTCATCTTGAGATAGTTTTATAGCTAATTTTGCTCTAGAAGCTGGAGAAAGTCCTAAATCTCCACCAAAAACACGTAAATTTTTGGAACATGTATCCATTTGTTTTGATAATGGATTCCCATACATCTCTGGTGGTTCATTGAATTCTTTACCACTTGCTTCAGCAAGCTCTTTATTTCGTTTGTATTCTTTTTTGTACTCTCTTTGCATTTTTCTATATTGCTTTCTTAATTCTACATATTGAGAGTACCAATCACTATACATAGCCATTAAGTATACATCTGGATTCATCACTAATTCGACTGATAGTAATTCATTTTTAATAAAATCAAACACTTCTTTTCCCTGCTTATCTAGCCACGAAGGAGCCCTGATTTCATCTGTATTCATTTTTAATTTTTCTTCAACTTCTGCTCGCTTTTTCAATTCTTTTGTATTTCTTTTGTTTGGATTTTTTTGGAGCAATTGTAATCTTGCACTTTTAGCTGGTCTTGGCATAATTTCACCTTCTTTCATTATTTTCTAATCGTCTAAAAAAATCGAAAAGCGGTATTTGTGTAAAGGAAGGGGCGCACCGGTCTTGGCGCCCCTCCTGTTTCTATTTTTCTAAGTAGGGGGGCTAGTTACCTCTGTATCTTTTAAGTTCTATTTCCACTCTTAAATTCTCACACACTAATCTAGGTGTCGCTAAAACTTGGTGATTAGTCTCGTCTCACGAGATACATAGATTGATTCTATAATTACAGTTCCATTCAAAACAGCTGATTTTAATTCATTAATTTCTTTAGTGAGATATTCTAAAGACTCAATCTGTTTATTTGCTACATTACTCTCTTGTTGCATAGAACTTCACTACCTTTCTCTTCGTCTTAACTTTCTTTTCTCCTCCTGATTTCTCAGGATGTTCTTTGTTATGGCAAGCAAGGCAAACAAGCTCTAGGTTATCTATGTCCCAGAACTTAGTTATATCTTCTCTTGCTTCGATTATGTGATGGACAACTACTCCTCTTGTTATTATCCCTCGGCGTTGACACTCTTGGCATACACCAAAGTCCCTTGCTATGACTAGCTTTCTAAGTTTCCTCCATTTGTTTGTCTTATAGAGTTTATCTATTTCGTCTCTAGGTCTGACCTCTCTCATTTAAGTTTCTCTCTCATGTTCTATCGTTCTTTTATCTAGATACTTTGTATTCGGACTATCGTAATACTCAATATGTATTTTATTCTGTCCATTTGTATCATAACTTCTTGTATGCCAATGATATGAAATATCCACTAATCCTCTTGGTATTTTATCCAATCATTGTCCTTTATAATAAATCTCTGGTACTGAGTCAGTATCTTTTAATTTAATCTCTAATAGATTGGCATCATCTTTTACTTCGAACAATTCAATTTCGCTTCTATCGCTTTGAACAAATAGATTTTTAAACATCCCCATGACTATTCTCCTTGCTATATTTCTCTATATAAACATTCACTAAGGCTTCTTGTACCTTAAATATTCCTTCAATACTAAGATTATTTACACTCAAGCCTAATTTTTCCTTTATAAACTTAGCATTGTGGTCTGCTTTAATTGTTTGTTCAGCAATAAAATAATTAAGAGCTGCTACTTCATCCATCTTTAATCCAACTAAACTAATGATGTTAATGAATAAGGTAGCTAGTTCATCCATATCTTTCTCTGCTCTTATCTTCTCAATCAACTTGGTGTAATCATAGTTATCATTCATTTGATGTACCTCTCAATGTTTTGTTGAATATATTCGTCTTTCCAATACCCACGTCCACAGTAACGAAGGTTATATTTGTCGATTTCTTTTGGTGTCGCTTCTCGTGCCATTTCAATGATTGAGTACTTCTTTTTATTTGGACTGACTGGACCACTCTAATTGGATCATTATCATTTGGCTGTGGATACCTATTAGAAAGTGATACGTACCAGTAGTTTCTCATTAATTATTTACCTCCTCGATCATCTTCTCTTCAGCAAAAAAATGGATAGAAATAAAAGTATAATATATAATTAAATTTAAATTAAAAAATTATAGAAGGTGAAGCTATGGATGAATTTAAAATGATAAAAAATACACTTATTTCGATAAAACAGCGTACATCATTGATAAACAACATTCCTAACGAAACCGATCTAAACGACATTATAAAACAGTTTAATGTTCGACTTATAGATAAAGAATGCAATAAAATAATTTCGATTGAGGTAGCTAATTATTTAAAATTAGAAAATAGGATATTAAATAAATATATCAAACAGATTGCTGAAGAACTTCACATCAAACTAGAAGGTCTTCATAATGTAAATTCTGATACTTCAGAAGCTGATGCATATTATATCTATCTTTAATCGATGTACTATAAATATAACTTCCGTCTTTAGAAATTAATAGACAGCGAGTGCTCTCAATTGATTTTGTATTTTCACATGATATAATAGACATAGAAAAAGGACGTGCTGGTAACACGTCCTGTGTAGAACCGTTAAAAAGACGGTGACGAAACTTTAATGTTTGATTAAATAAACCATCTCAGCTCGTCAAAGTGAGAGATGGTTTATTTTTTGTTATTGTCATCTTTGATTAGCTAAAACTAACATCGCAAAAGCAATCATTAGCTGTAGCGCCTCAAACACTGACAATTCAGGCTCTCCTTTCCTTAAATTTGATACTTACATTCATAAGCATCACCTCCTAGAATGGATTGCCACCATCTTTTCACTTTTCTACGATACATATTATAAAACAAGGTTAGCTGGTTTGCTAGCCTTGTTTTTATGTAAAAACTACACCTCAGAGCAGCTCATGAGGTATAGTTCTAGCATGCTATAATTGAGATTGCCCATTCCTCTTGCAGTAGCTATAGAATGGTATATAGGTCAGATTGCCCCCACTACTGCTCAATCTCAAAGTCGCTGGAATGGGATCGCACCACTCATGTACTATTCCTCTCTAGTTTTGTACAAGGTCCCAGTAGTCCGCCATACGAAACCTACCTTCACCTTCGCGTCTCTCTATTTCCGCCACAGCGACATAAGTGTATTGCGAAATTATTTTTAGTCGTTATATAATTAATTAAGGAGGTTTTTCATATGCCTAATTATGTTATTGATACAACACCTACAAAAAATAATACTCACATACTACATGAAATAGACTGTCCATATGCCCCTGACAAAAATCATTCGATTGAAATTGGATACTATATAGAATGTTCATCAGCGCTCCGATATATTCGTATCAAAAAAACAAATTTAAATGTTTCTGGATGCAAATACTGTTGTCGTTCTTGTTGCAGTAAAAAATAATTGTATTGCTAGCTATCTTTTGAGGATAGCTAATTTTTTTATATCAAAACAGACAGCAACCAGTTGATATAGATAAATAATGGAAAGTAAAGGAGGTTTTCACTTCCTTTTTCGTATTTTTGTGATTAGTTGCTGTCTATCAAAGCATAATTACAACGATAAGGGAGACTGCCTCCCTTCGCTTATTTTGTCGAATTACTAATCTTTCGACACTATCATAATATCACTGGTAAATGGCTAAAAACCGCCATCATTCCGCCAAAAAACCGCCAAATTATTTATAAGCAATTTTTTCCCCATGTCTATATGCTTCTGCAAACTCTATCAGAGCTTCAGACTTCATCCGTTGAATGCTTCTTTCTGAATAACCTACTTCACGACTAATCCTGTAGTTTGAGAAACTGTCTGGCACACAGAAACTGTAGTAGAGTATCTGACGACTAATTAGACTAAGCGCCATCAAAGCCCTCAAAATCGCATCTCTTTCTGCTTCAGCATCTGCTAATTGGATCATGGCATCTTCTGCTTTGTTTCCATGACTAGGAGTTTTAGGCATATCTGTTATAACTGGTGACTTAATATCTATCAAAGAGCGACCTGCTATACGCTCTAAACGTCTAAAATTCTTTAAAACATTTCTGGCATTATCTCTTGTTTGTTTGAAATCTACTTCTCTTAATAAATTCATCAAGCAAAATCGCTCCTCTATGTGATATACTAAAATTGTGGAATGTATTAAATTTTCAGGAGTAATATATGCCTTTTATTGTTTATTTTTTATTTCATTGTTAACTATCTATATTCCCCTACCAACACTAATGTTAATGTTCAATCGCCTTGCTCACGAGCATAATACTACTACAGTGTTACTTAAAATTTTGTTACTACTACTTGTAACTATTGATTACAAAATTAGTTTTTATTGGATACATAATTATAAAGTAAAACAAAGATATTATCTCTGCCTATTAGTGCTTAACTTATTTGAGTTTTTCATCCATTTTTACCTAAATCTGCAATATCAGACAGCCAATCTAAAAATGATTTGTTCTTACCAGGCATTATTACTTTTCTGTATGATATTTTTCCCTCTATCAAAGACATTCAAAAATTATATTTTCGAAGAAAAAAATAACTAATAATTAATTGTTCTTTTTACTTTTCTTGTAAATGGCATTTTCTTTTGTTTTATGTCGGTTTCTTTGATCATTACAAATCACTCTAAGGTATGTTATAATTGAGAAAGGATTTGTTACAACTCACCATTCTATGTAGCGACAGCCAATTTCGGCTGTCTATTTTTATGTTCTTTTTACCACAAGCTAGAAATTCCGTTCGCTTGATTAATCCTAGCTTGTAATTCTAAATCGGGTTTCCATTTTGGGATTAAATCTATAGCTTCTATAAATCTAGCTTTTGGAATATCCATATAAGAAGCCACATCAAATACTGCTTTCAATTGATTGTAACAATTACTGAACGCAGCTCTGTTTATGCTCTTATTCTTATAGGCATTACTTTTCTTGCCACCTAGTATTTTTATTACTGTAGATCGAACTAATCCCTGTATTTTACGACGTTGACTAGAATTGATGATCGTTTCCGTTTCTAATTTATCTAATCGTTCATTTACTGCTGCTAAATTTCGTTCATGTTTTAGCGCTGTTTCTAATAGTAATTCGGTATTACTGATCGGTGGCATTGCTTCCTTCAATTGATTTTCCATTTGGTTGAACCGTTCAATGTAAGCTACTGCAAATTGTGTACCTTTGGCTCCTGTCATTCTGGTTGAGTAAAGCTCACAGCCTTTTTTAGTTAACAAGTAATTTGGTAGTTCTTTATTTTGAGAATTTGTATACGTTGATTCGATAAAATAGGACTCGTGATTTTTCACGCCACCGATTTGTTTGATGATATTTCGAATATCTTTCAACACGTTGTCATGTGTACGCCCCACCATTTTCGCTACTTCATTACTCGTAATCGTTTGTTCAATTGTTTCCATCTACTTACTTCTCCCTTCTTCAAAAGCTTTGCGTTAGCCGTCCCATTCTGAATTGACTTTTGTTCTAAACGGCGTTTTTTCTTCTTGATTTTTGATTTCGTCTTTCCCATTATTCCTTGTTCCCCTCTTGGATGATTACTAACATAAAAATAAAAAGTACAATAAATATAAAAGGATAGATCATTCCGCTTCCTCCTGTTCCACCGCCCATAAAGTAATTATGTTTAATAAGTCTAATTTTTCTTTATTGTTTAATGACTCATAACTATGTGCTACCTCTCTGTATCTCAATTTCCCTCCTGTAGTTGGAAGAAATGCTAGTTCTTCGATAAACCATGCAATATTTTTTGTTTCAGTTAAATACTCTTTTGCCCACTCCAACACAATTTTCTGGTTGTCGTTGAGTTCTAGCTCTTCTATCGCCTGTAAATTTACTAACGCATAATTGAAGCCTTCTATAAAGCTATGATTTACTGTTTTATTCGGATCATCATTTTCAATGTACTCTTTTTCGAGTCTATCTGCTTCAGCTTCTAGCCATTTCAACGCCTTGCTCATCCTTCCGCCACCTCTTCCAATGGCACAGCAAACGCCCAGTATCTTTCATCAATTGCTTTGATTTCACGTTCTGTAAACTTCATATCTTCGAAATCATTATTATCGGCTAATTCAATTCCATCATCACTCTTCATTAAATAAGCCCCTTCGATATCTGGAAAAAATATTTCTGGTGACGCGATTATTTCTGGAAAATAAACATAATACAACGGCTCTTTCTCGACCTCGTAGCCGTCCTTCATGTGAATGAGAGTTTCGATTGGTTTGTTTTCAGCAACATCTAACCAATTCTCAAAATCTGTCTTGTGTGGCCATTCTTCATCGTCTAATTCTCTGATTGCCATAAAAATCGCTAAATCCAATGCATCTTTATTATTTTCAAACCACTCCGCCACAAACTTAGGCACAACTGGCTTCTGCGGTTCGTCTAACTTTTTCATTACCGCAATACCGGCATTTATACCATCGTTATAACAATCAGCTCTTATGTCTTCACTTTTCATTTTATGAATTTCTAATTCTTTGATTCCTTCTTGTTTATTCATTACTCTCCCTCCAATAACTCGCTATTCTCGTATATATTCCCGATAACTTCATAGTCAGTGTGAAATACTGGATCATAATAAATACGATATTCTAAGTCCAAGTCTACTAGCTTACAAATTAAGCCAGAATGGCACTCAGAGGCTTGAATAACAGCTTTTTCATGATCTAAGTGATTAAAACCATCACTTACACTGAAAAATACTACATCTCCTTCAAATATCTCCACACCATTTTTATCTTTCAGCCCTGTGGATTGCATGAGAACATATTTATCTGGAGACATTTCAGCATGAGTGATCAAACTTCCTGCTTGTCCATATTTCATTTCTTGTCCAAATTTTTCACCTTTAAACGGTGTGTACCAAGCTCGAAACTTCGGTATCATTTGCTGTCATCCTACTTCTTCTCAGTCACCGTAAACGGCACAATACTTTCTGGCATGTAATTTACTTCGTATTTGTATTCATTGACCTTCGCGCCTTCTAAATCTTCAACCACATACATGTTCCAACTAGTCATGTTTACAAGATGTTTTTTGTACTCATTCTTTCCTGTTTCAACTAGAATAACGAGTTTATTTTTATCTTCCGTATCCACAGATATTCGACCGATCGCTTCAAACTCCACTTTGTCCGTTCGAGTATTGATTACTGCTACTCGACGAATCACATTAAAATTATCTGCTTCTTGGCTTACATTGTAGGAAACTTTATCACTTTCTCTACAAGCCCCTAATGTGATGCCTATTCCTAATAAACTGATAAATACAATTAATTTTTTCATTTGTCTTCCTCCTCAATTTCACATGCTTTTTCAAACTCGTTAGTGATACGCTCAAGCGCTTTTTTGTACTCGATAATACTTTTTATCACGTGACCTTCTCTCATCACGTAGTCACGCTGTATTGCTTTTAAACACATACTCAACGTTTGATAGTATCCAATAAACGAAACCCCTTCTACTTTTTCACCTTTGCTATTTACGGTATATTGAATATTCCCTTTTTCATCAAAAATAACTCGTGATAGAACAATATTTCTGCAATCACTCGTCTCAGTGATTCGATAGTTTTCAATTTTCATATCTAGCATTCCACAGCCCTCATTTCTGTAAATGGAATAATGGTTTTCCCGTGGTATTCAACTACTAAACCGTCATCGTCTGGATGAGTACTATCAATCGTTACCATCGCTGAATTGTCATAAACATGTTTTACGTATCCTGAGAACGGATATAGCCATGGTGTCTCACGTTCTGAGTCACAACAGAAGCATTCGACTTCTTGGTTAACTTATGGAATGAATTTCTTTTTTCTGCTCATGATTACTCACCTCGTCCAAAAATACGACGTTCTTTTTCTTCAGCTTTATTTAAATCAAGGTAAATACCTTTCCCATCCTCAAGATATTCTGGTTTCACATAATAAGTTTTATTTTCAATATCCCATTGACACATCTTCGCTAAAACACTAAGAAATCTGCCGTTTTTAATACTAGGATTTCTGCTGGTTTTGTTTTTTGGTTTATAAAACTTAACTGCTCTATTACTTGTTTTATCTGCTGGAACAATTGCAATTATTTTGGTTTTATCATTCAAGTAAACTAAAGCATACTCCGAAAATTTTAAGCATTCTGCCGCTGCTTTACTAAAATTTATTCCATACTTTGAAATAGTAACTTCTGGCTCTCTTGCCTGAAAATTCAATGCAATCAATTTAAAATCTTCTGTTAGTTTCATAAAATTAACTCCTTGCTACTTTTCATCCAAGCCTGATTAGACTTGGGTTGTTTTTCTTTTATCAAATTTTTCCTTTTAGACGGATTGATTTTATTAGTTTTTTGAGAATAATCTTTTACCTCCACTACTTCGCCATTGCTCACATAAGCAGCTAATTCTGCCATTTCCTTTGATTCATAACGTTTAGCTCCTTTTAAGTTAGGAACTCCACATCCTTCTGAATCGACATAACACATTGCTTTTACAACGTATGCCACACTTAACCATCCAATAGCTAATTTCTAAATGCTCTGCGTACTGTATACGCTTCGTTAATGATTATCTTCAACGTATCCGATGGATAGATTCGATGACTTACTTTCTTGATATCTTGTTCATATAACCAAGCAAGCTTTGCTAAAGTGTAGTCATCAAGAGAAAATCTCGGTCTTTTCTTAGGTGTCCCACCTGTTTGTTTTGGCTGTCCCACCTACGCTATCGCTCCTTTTACTGGTTTTAATCGTTTATCTGCTGTTTGATAAAACACCATCGTAAATCCATCAGAATTGACAAACATTCTTGATGTCGTCCTCGTACCGTAGGCTTCTTTCAGTTCTTTGCCAAACAAGTTCGTTGTGATAATCGTTGCTAAGTTTTGTCGTGCATCCAAAAATGAATTTAGCGTGTTTATGCCAAACGCTCGACTTTCCGATGCATCTTTTCCTAATTCTGATCCGATATCATCAATGACAACTAAATCCGCTGTTTTGATATCTGCAATCAACGATCTCTCAATCGTTTTTCTCAGTTCAGGATTGTTGTACGAAAACTTGATTTGGTCCAACATTTCCTGTAGCCCGATAAACAAGATTTTTTTGTCGTAGTTTGATCGCTTCAAAACTTCCCAAGCTGCTGCCATCGCTAGGTGACTTTTACCTGTTCCCTGTTTGCCAGTTAAAACAAGGTGACTTGGATTTCCTAACAAAACTGAATTAACAAAGTGTTTGGTTACCTCAACGGCTTGTTTTGTTTCTTGGTCGACAATTTGGTAATTCTGCAATGTGCAATCAAACAACGCTTTATTAGGCACGACAGAACCACCTTTGAAAAAGTTGATGGCTCTTGCTTTCAGGCTTTCGTTGTAAATTCGTTTTGTCTGTAAGTCTTCCTGAACTCGCAATGCTTTATACCCACATTGCATACAGGTTGGTTTACAGCGCTCTGAGCCATCAGGATTCTTCGTACGCCAGCCATACAAGGGCTGTCCGCATTCAGGACATTCGCCACGTTGGACAAGCACTTTCTGTATCAGCTTTTCCATGATTTCTCCAACGGTTTCCATGCCTACGCCTCCTCTCAAATAGGCAACTCATCTGTGCTAAATTTCTCGTATTCAAGCGTTTTATTTGCATTTCTAGGCGATTTTGAATAATGACCTTGCAAATACTTTTTCACTTTCTCAACGGTGTCTAGTTGCTTGTTTTCCCAACTTTTCAGCACTTTATCGAGATAGTTATAATTTTTTAGCACCATTTTTCAGCATTTCTTCAATCGCCATGATGACAATTTCATCTTGTCCTTGAAAATCATTTACCCAAAAACGAATAGATTCTAAGACCATTGGTGATTCTGTTGGATTCACTTGATTTAACCAATAACCTGTTGCGCTAATTTCTGAATGAAAATCTATACTAGATCCAGAAGCATTTACAGTGTTGTTTTCGTTTTTGTTTTGTTTATGTTTATTTAATGTGCTACTGTTGCGCAACTGTGTTGTATACTTTTGTGCTACTATTTCGCTACTATGTTGTACACTCTCTTGTAAACTATTTGACGTATAAAGTTTACATATATGATAAGAGGTTGCTTTTCTTCCATTACTTCGGAAATCAATCAACCCTAATTGTTTAAGGATATTTCGATTTTTATTTATTCCTTGGCGTGAAAGACCGGACAAAGTTTCAAGCGTTTGATTACTTGCCGTAAACCACTCACTCCATCTTGCTTTATTGTTTATGCTCATCAATGCACGCCATAAAGCAATTTGACCAGATGAAAGTCCCTGATTGTACATTAAATAATCGTCAAACGCTAAAATTTGTCGAATATAGTCCATCATCACTCCTCCTTAGACAAGCGAGGGAAAACTCCCTCGCTATAGTGGTGGATTCATATCATCGAACAATGAATCCTGTTGTTCATCTGTATTTGCTGTTTCTTCGTATTCATCAAACGCTGATGATACGTCTTCCACTTTTTCTGCTTCTTTACGTTCTGATTCAATTGGTTCTGCATCATTTAAAGTAACTTCTTCTACAAGATCATTATTTTCGTCAAATCGAAAAACTCTTTCATCAGAAGTAACCGCATTTTGCATTTCTACAGATAAAATTCCCCATTTAGCTAACATGTTACGTAAGACGGTTTTTATCGCCATCGCATCATAATTCTCTTTCCACGCTCCGGTTAGCTTTGTTTTATCAACCCCTTTGGCATGTTTGATACGATGAGCTTCTACTTCTTGCTTCGTCCAATAAACAGTTTTTTTAAACCCATTTAGTAATTCAAAAAATCCAACATAACCGATAACTCGATCAGATTGTTTCGCATTGTAGTCAAACTGCAACTCTTCTGTCAGAGGATTCCATTCAATTAATTGCCCTTCATAAATTTCTATTGCATTAAGTGCTTTGTATTGTCCAGAACGTTGTGCTAACTGAATATAGCCTTTGTATCCTAGGATGAATTGGGCTTCGTTATGCGTAATCCAATCTTTTCCTACCTTTTCTTTCCGATTAAATGGAACAATATAGGCATAGCCTAAATTTTTATCTATTGGTAAATCCATCGTCGCTGCTTTTAAAGCAGAAGCGATGATAGTCATCGGCTCTGCTTTAGATAAATAATCATCGCCACCAACTAACGTTAAAAGAGAACCCATAAAAGCATCTGATTTTTCGTGTAAAATATCATTGAATTTCTTTTTCATAGCTGGCTGACTCATCAATGTTTTAAAACCTAATTTTGAAACATCCACTGCTTGATTGTTTTGTTCTGTTAGCTGATTCTTTAAATCTTTACTTGTTGCCATATCACTGAATCTCCTTTATCACTAATCTATTTGAAGTTGATAAGCTGTAAATTTCCTCATCTTTCATTACATATGGATATTTCTCTGCTATTTTCTTCAAGTCTTTTCGTTTAGAAACGACTGATTTTAAACAAATAATCCGATTAGGTGTGATACCTGTAGAGGCATTCTTTATTCCAAGTTCTTGGATAATTTGATTGTCGATTTGTCGAATACTCTTCTCTAATTCCTTCTTATTTTTGAGCAACTCTTCTTTTTGATCGAGTAGAACGTCATAATCGGCATGAAGCATAATTTCAGTTGAATCTAATTCCGAATAACGCTCTTTTAGAAAATCTAATGTTGCTTTACTTCCATCGATCAGTGGCTCTTCTCCGCCAATAATGTTTGTTTCCCAAAAATCAACTAACCGTTCTGTGATGATGTCAATCAGTTCTTGATCTCGTTCAACTCGTTTCCATATAAATCTTTGACCACCAATCAACACAGCGATATAACAATAATCCTTGTTCAAAACATTCATATAATGTTGCACTTGACACAAATAACTGAGTGGCACTTCTTCTCCTTCCCATTCTTTGCTAAGAAATTGATTCGCTGTTTTACATTCAAGAATGGCATTTTCTCCTACTACATCACGGTCGATATTGGCTCTTAAAAATGGATGTAACGGATGTTCAAACACTTGGTTTCTTCTACGGACCTTTTTGCCTGTTCGTTCTTGAAATTCTTTGGCAACAACTTCTTCTAAAACATTGCCCCAATAAGCTGGTTCGCTCTCTGAATCTTTCAATTCAATTTGACCCGTTTTCTCAAGCCATAATTGATAAGGAGATTTGTATTTATTCAATCCAAGTACGGTTGCGACATCAGAACCACCAATACCTCTTTTGCGGTCTTCGAGCCATTCTTGATGACTCATGTCTAAAGTTGATTTACTCATCTTCATCCTCCTCGTCGATTGGTGCTTCATATGGTGGTTTAGCATAATCAGGATCAGTTAAATAATTGTCAAGATTTGCTAACTCGTTCATGTTTCCCCTCTTTTCTGCTTGCTAATACGCAAAGCACAAGCATGGCAATTGCGAATAACAAGCCAAAGATGACGTAGTTTTTTTGATACAATCACTAACGTGAAAAATAAAATAATGAGTAAATCAATTGTTTTTTCATTCATCATTCAAATTCCTCCAGCAATTCAGATTCCTCCATTAAATGGAACACCATTTCTTTCTGATACTTAAGGACAGCTCGTCTAAAAGTTTGACACTCTTCGCAATTGCAATTGCTTCGAAACGATTTCTTAATGATGTTTCCTTGTTCAAAAATACTAATTGCGTAAAGATTAGCTGGTCCAGCGATTTTGATTGCCACACATTCATCATCTGCCACAGCTAGTGAAAGACCTAAGCTTTCTTTTTCACATTCATTAGCTAATTCTTCAATAAGATTTTCAATTTTTTTGTTCATATGTTATAATTCTCCTGATATATATTTTTGTTTGTTACCAATTAGCGACCCTCATTGCTAATTGGTCTTTTTTTATTCAAATTGAGCCTCCGTTAACTCGTAATCAACTTTTTGCTGCGCTTGTTCAAATAACTTATTTAAGTTATCTTCTGTTGCGAAAGTTAGAATCTTTTCAATGTTTGGAAATACAGTTTTAATAAATTCAATTTTCTCTTTTGTCATCATAATCTAGCCTCCCTATTTTTTATTTCTAAAAAACGTAAATCTTCAAGCTCAATTTCAATCAGTTTCGCTTGGCTATCTGTCAATTGCTTAGATTTTTTTAGCGCTTCTCGCTCTTCTTGCAATACTTTTCTGCGCCATTTAATCAATCCAAGTATTTGGTTTTCTTGTTGCAAGGTATATGCCATATCACTTCTCCTTTCGTTTATTGAATTTCTCCATTTCTATTTGATAAAATATTTCTATAGAAATGGAGGTGAAAACATATGTCTCAAGTTAACAAAAGTACTAATGAACTAGCCGTCGATCTTGTTATAGCTTGGTTAAATCATGAAAAAGAAGTAGCGTATGAAAGCGGAAGAACTTCTGTTAAAGGCCAAGCAAAATCTGTAAAAGAAGTTGCTCAAGCCTACCTTGATTTTTCCTATACTCTAGTCAACGGTAAACTTCCTGATAACCTTGAAAATCAGAAAAAGTAATTAGTAATTTTTTAAGAGCTCTGCAATGGCTGCAACCATTGCGGAGTTTTCTTCTTTTACAGCATCTTCCATAGCTTTTTCAGCCTTTTTTAAAATGTTTACTTTGATATCTAGTATTTCCTTTTGCTTTTCTGCATATTCTTCCATTTTTCTCACCTCCTTTGCCTCTCACCGTCACCACCTCCGGAAAGAGGAGTTGCATTATGAAAAAATAGTATTAGTAGCAGATATAGAAAGGAGAAAAATCTACAACTCCTCTTTTCGGAAGTGGTGAATGTAGAACAAGTTTAAATATTTAAATTTCAAAAGTTTCTTTTAAAAATCGTTGTAATTCAGTTCGTTCAATTCGAATATCTTGTTCACTCCATTGTTGAATCTTTAAACCTTTTGAAATCCAACCGCTTAATTTGTCATCACCAATTCTCAATATTTCTTTTACTTGAGACTTATTCGGGTAAGGTGGTAATTCAACAGTTTTAGTCAACAAGCTGGATCGCTTTTCGATTTCTTTCAAAACAATAAAAGTAATATTACTTGCTAATTCGTTTTGAATTACTTCATCTGGAATGTTTAGTTGCATAGATTACACCTCCTACACTGTTGATTTTTGTTCATTTCTTTTGCTAAAATTTTCTTATCAGTGAGTGGTCCACTGAAATAAATAATATTGGAGGTAATCCACATAGGAACACAATATTTTCAGAAAGTTTGTACTAATGGTCACCAAATAAGTGATCGGTCCACTATCAATTCAGATCCTCAGCCTGAAGAATATTGCGAAGAATGCGGAAGCAAAGTTATCACCACCTGTCCGACTTGTAGGATACCTATACTAGGGCACAAAACTATTGATGGAGTTATTACTCTTGGTTATATAACACCAGTTCCCCAATATTGTCGTCATTGCTCAAACCCTTACCCGTGGACTTCACTCATCTTAGAAAGTGCTGTTGAGCTTCTTTCTTTAGATGAAGATTTACCTGATAGCGATAAACTTCTTATAAAAACCGCTATTCCAGATCTCTTGGTTGACACTCCTAAAACCAAGTTAGCAGAAGCTAAATTTAAAAAAGGTTTTTCTAACGCCTCAAAACTAGTTAAGGATTCGCTCTACAATCTTCTTGTAGATGTATTATCAGAATCAGTTAAAAAAACTATTTTTCCAAATTAGCTTTTCCACACCAACAACAAAAATTTGAGTCTTTTCTTATAACACGGTTACACCAAGAACATTTAGTGTAATCGTGTTTTCTTTTCAGATACTTCAAATAACCTTTTCTCCTAATAGTTTTTTAATTCTTGGTTTAAAACGACTAAACATTTATTACACCTCCTACGCTGGTTGTTTGATTTTCACCCCGTTTGATATAATTGAACTAAGGAGGTGAAAATATGAAAAATATTCAAATGCCATCCGAATCAGAGTATGTTCTAACAGCGATGTATAAAGAGTTTTTAGATCGTTATAAAAATGGTATTCCTAGAAATAAAGCAAAAATTTTCGGTCACCAATCTAATATTGGAAATTTAGTACCAGAAATTTGGGAAGAAGATTTAAAAGGACTACTTGATGAACTAAAAGAACTTGGACTAATTTCTGCAACTGGTGGCTCTGATATCTATCAATATGTTTCTTTAACAACTAACGGCATTAGTTATATGGAATATAGAGCTGGAAACAAAATTGAGGATGCAATTAAATCATTAGTCTCTTTAAAATCTTTACTACCTTCTAATAAGTAACCCAGTCATCTGCTTGTAAATCTTCTGCTGTAGGTTGCCATCCGAGTAGCAATTTGCGTTCTACTGGTTCCCTATTGCTAAGCAAAATCATGCAAGCAGATGTATTAGTAGGGATAATCCATAACATTCTCTCTTCTTTTTGCCATTCTTTTCTAGTAATTGCTTTTCCTTTAGGTAACGCAATATCTATTGCCTCTCTTATATTCACATTCTCACCTCACGCTGGTTGTTTAAAATTTGTTATTTTGATAAACTATCATCAATACTTAATAATTCTTGAATGAAAGGAACAAAAAATTGAATCTTATACTCAGTTTCTTTTTACCTCTACTATCATTTGTTTTTTCTACAATCGCCTTTTTATTTACTTTGAAAAATGAATATAATAAAAAATTCAATCTTCAATTACAGGTGTTAGATGAGAATATTAGCGAATGGAAAATAGATCGCTTCTCAACTGAAAATCCCGACAATTATTTCCAATATAGATATCGTTTATTTCCAAATGTCGTAATAACAAATAATAGTTCAATTCCAGTTACAATAAATTCCTTTTCACTTAACGATAAATACAAATTCAGCATATTTACTAACAATGCAAAACATTATTCTGTGACAATCGAAACTAATTCGACTAAAAAAGATGAAATCACATTTTATTCAGTTGGAAAAGAAAATAGAAATAGCACTTGATAACAACAATGTTTTAAAGCCTGTTATAACAATTGCTCCATTTGAATCAGTTACTGGATTACTTTTTTTCATGTTCGATGAATCTCTAATAGGTAAAAATACTATTACTGTTTATACATCTCGCGGCAATAAGGAATTCCCTCTAACCATTTCGTCACAGTACAACTCTGTTGTCCAGACTGGATATGTCCCTCCGCTATAATCTTTATTTTGATTTTTTCAGGTGGTTCTTTTGCCAAATCATTAAACTCTTTTATAACTTCTTCGTATTCTTCTATCAAAGATGTAACATCGGGTGATAGAAGATTTTCTTTTAAACTCTTCATACTACACCTCGTATAACCACGCTGGTTGTTTGACATTTTTGTTTTTGCTAAAATTTTCTTATCAGAGTGACAGGCTGAAATACTGATAAGGAGGTGGTAACATGTTTACAAGAATCACTTTTTCAAATGGTGAAACATTAGATATATCTACTAACACAGTTATACATGCATGGAAATCTGACAATCGGACTGATAACAAAGACAACATGTATTATGCAACTATGATTTTTGAAGGATCCAACCTAGACGGAAGTTCAATTTGTACCTCTGATCCAATTGCTGGACTTAAGGGATTATTTGGTCATTCTGATTGGTTTTCTATAGTAGATACACCAAATAAAGTTTTTAAAACTTCAGCCATTGTCTCTCTAGAATCTATTGGTTAGTATTTTGTTTCAAGGCAATCATTCTGATTTCATCGCAAATTTCATCAATAATATAATGGCTTTTGGAATCAGAATGATATGCTTTTAGAGCCATTACATTCATAACTGCATCTTCATATGTTGATGCTTCTTTTATAAACGCTTCAGCAACCTCTTTAATACTGTCTTTTAATCGAATCGTTATATTCAAAACCCTTTCCATCCTTCTCACCTCCTCACGCTGGTTGATTGCTAGAATCTACTTCTAACTTGATATCTAAAAGTTCTTCGATTTGTTTCAAACGTCCCTTAGGTTTTCTTTTTTCGACGAAAATATCTCGTAAATAAGTAACTGATATACCCATTCGTCGAGCTAATTCTCGTTGACTCCAACCCTTTTTAACAAGAGCGATTTGTACTTGTTGTTTTAAAGTCATTAAATATCACCTCCAACAGATTATTTTCCTTCCTTTTATTACTTTTTTATTGACTTAAAAAGGAATATATTCTATTATGTAAGCATAGGAAATACAGCGCACAACAAACAAGCTTTCTTTATTGTCTTGCCGGACTTTTCGCTAATAGCTCGTGTGTTTTGTGTGTTGTAAATATCTTGCTTACAAAAAAGAGTATAAAGTATTATTTTCTCTTTGTCAACAACAAAAAGGAATTTATTATCTTTTTTTAGGCGTAAGGAGAAAGAAAATGACTTTAGTAGCTAGAATTAAAGAATTAGCACAAGAACAATCCTTAACTTTAGCAGAGTTAGAACGAAAATTAAATTTTCCAAATAGTTCAATCAGAAAATGGGATCAGCAAAATCCAGGGATAAACAAAATACAAAAAGTAGCAGATTACTTTGATGTATCAACTGATTATCTTTTAGGACGTACTGATAAGCGCCATTATTATGATTTAACAGAGAAAGATAAACAAGATATTGCTCTACAAGCTGAAAAATTACTTGAAGGCTTAGATTCAGATGCTGAAACAAATTATTATGGCGAACCTTTAGACGATGAAGATAAGGAAAAATTATACGATGCAATTCAACTTGCATTATCCTTAACTAAGGTTAAAGCAAAGAAAAAATTCACTCCTAAAAAATATCGTCAATAGGTGGGCTTTTATATGCATTTAAACAAATACTGGATTTTAGAAGAAATAGAAAAATTGTTTGTGGAATTTGGGTCTGATGCAATTAATCCATATAAAATAATCAAATACTCTGATATAGATTTAATTGAAACTAATTTAGGAAATAAAACATTAGGACAAACTATACACAATAGAAGATGTTATGTAATATTAATCAATCAAAATCTATCTTATTCTATGAAAAGATTTGTATTATGGCATGAAATAGCCCACGTTAGACTCCATAAAGGTATTTCTACAGCTGCTTTCAGGGCAAATAATCTGAATCGCATGATTTATGGTATAGAAGCTGAAGCCAACACATTTGCAATTGAAATGTTAACTAGAACAATAGATAAACAAAATTTATCTTATATGAGTCAGTTCCAAATTATTGAATACTTAGGGTTACCACATACTCTAGAGCACTTTGTGCTACAACATTAAAAGGCTCATAATGTAGAAAACGATAATCACATTGGAAAAAAGAAAATAAATGCCTTTGTAAATGGAGGAAAGATATGAAACCATTTGAACAAACGATTAAAAAAATCTTAAATGATACTACAATTCAAAACTTTTTGGACAAAACTAATTTAAAAGAAACAGAGCAATATAGATTAATTGCTCACGTTATCCATCTATATTCTAATACAAATTATGATAATAAGAAAAGTTTGGCATCTTTGCCATCTGATTATGTACTAATTGATATTGAAACTACGGGATTTGGACGTGAAGATAAAGTTATTCAAATTGCTGCAGTTAAAGTAATTAATGACAAAATATTTGATACTTTTGATTCTTATGTGAGTATAGGAGATAGTACTTTACCTACTCAAATTACTTATCTCACAAATATAAATGAAAAAATATTAGCAAACGCTCCAACTTTTACTGAAGTATCCGATAAATTACTTGACTTTATTGAGGATTTTCCAATAGTAGGCCATAATGTAAAAACGTTTGATTTACCATTTCTAGCAAGAAACGGATTAGACTTAAAAGATAGATTAGCTGTCGATACGGTCAATTTGGCTCGAACAACTCCTTTGAATGTAAAAAATTACAGACTTGAAACACTAACCGATTTTTATAAAATTGAAACTCAAGCCCACAATGCTCTAAACGATGTTTTAGCAACTTATGAAATATATAACAATTTAAAAAATAGAGATTTCAATAAAAGAGAGAGACAAGAAAGAAAGCCTCAAGTCCTTGCTAATAAGAAAATAGCTTATACTGGACAATTTTCAAATTTTTCTAGAACATCTCTAGAACGTATTATTACTTCTCATGGAGGAACTATAACAAAAACTGTTACAAAAAACACTGATTATTTAATAGTCGGTCAACAAATCGCTAAAAATCTTAAAGATGGCATTCATAGTTCAAAAGAAATCAAATGCCTAGCATATATTGAAAATGGAATATCAATTAAAATGCTTAATGAAGAACAGTTCTTACAATTGCTAAAAAAGGAGATTTAAGTAATGTTAAAAAAAATTACTTCTAAAAACGGTTCTGTATTTTTATTTCTTGAAATTCCACATACGCAAAGAAATAATTTAGGAATTGCTTCAGGGGAATCGATTCTATTATCTATTTATGAAAATGATAGTTTTTATTTCACTACCGATATTCCTCTTATTAAATATGAGTCAATTGTATTTACTGAAGAACCAACGGATTTAGAGAAAGAGTTCTTTTATTTTGCGAAAGAAAAGAAAGAAATTAAATATAAACATTCTTTAGTTAAGCAATTTGAAATTGAAAAATATATCCATTATCTTCCAAAAGTAAAATATACTCAAAAAAATATAAATAATGAAATTCAAATTATAGGAGAAATTAAATATCAAAATAATATACATCCAAAAGAAGTTCCTGAAATATTATTAAATAACGAAGTAATCCCTTTAAGAGATGAAAAATATTTTGAATATAAATTAGATGCAAACAATAATATGGAAAAATTAGACTTTAAATTGAATTTGCCAAAACAAATAATTACACGTTCTTACAAAATAAAAAAATAGTGTAAATAAATTGAAACATGCTAAAAAGCCCGTGCTACCAACACGGACTACCTAACCGAATTTCCTCGGCTATTTGACTGCAAATAAATAATAGCAAGCAAAACTTTTCTTAGGTTATTATCTTTTTCTAAATTTGAAAAGTTTTGTAGAGGAGGAATTTTATGCTAAAAAGTTTTGGAAAAGGTATGTTTGGTTGTTTTGGTGTATTTATTGGTTTTATAATACTGTGCATTACATTAGTGTTCGTTTTTTTTGGTGGGGATTCAGGCACTTCGAAAAATGCAGATAAGGCAGGTACTAATAATAATTTATCTAAAGAATACCACGTAGGAGATACTGTTAGTTATAAAGGATATGAAATTAAAGTAAATAATGTAAACTTCAGCAATGGTAGTGAGTATGAAACTCCTGATACTGGAAAACAATATGTAATTATAAATGTTACTATTACCAACAATACCGATCAAAAACAAAGCTATAATCCATATGATTTTAAATTAAATGCTAATGGTAATGCAACAGATGTAGATGAAATTGTTACTGATAATATTGCCACTGAACAACTTCATTATGGAGACTTAGACAATGGGGCATCTGTTACTGGTAACCTTGTGGGACAAGCAGACCCTAATGCAAAATTGAAACTTCAATATAAAACATCATTTTGGAACGATGAAACTGTAGATATTTTATTAAACTAGTAAAAGCCTTCGGGCTTTTCTTTTACAACCTACAAGAACATACATTCGAAAGGAGAAAAACATGCAATATCAAGAATTCAAAGAATGGTTAGAAAATAACTCTAATTCAAAACATATATTTTTAACAAAATGGAAAGACTATCAAATATCAAAAAATAGTAAACGAACTGGAAAAACAAAAAAGTGGGATGATGATAAAATCATTCGCACTGGTGAAGAAGAATGGAAAAAAATTGTGGCAAATACCTATCAAAAACTTAAATCTCATTTAGGAATTCCAAAATACAACGGATATCAAGAATGGATTGATTTTATAGAAAAAAATGAGATTTTAGAATCATTTGATAACAGTATTTTAGAAATAGAATTAGAATAGGAGTTGAATTTTATGGCAATGATTAAACAATACCAGAAGAAAAATGGTGAAAAAGCGTGGTACTTCAAGACATATCTTGGTATTGATCCATTAACTGGAAAAAAGAGATATACAACTAAAAGAGGATTCAAAACACAAAAAGAGGCGAAAATCGCACTAGCTAGATTGGAATTAGAACGACAAAAAGCAGGAATGCCAATAAGTACAAATACTACTTTCAAAAAAGCAGCAGAATTATGGCTAGAAAACTATAAAAAAACCGTGAAAGAAAGTTCATATTCAAGGACTAAAATCATCTTTGACAAACACATATATCCAAAATTTGGAAATATTAAACTTTCTAAAATTAATACAGCATATTGTCAAAAAATAGTAAATGATTGGAGTGAAAAAGGAACTTCAAAACAGTACCCTCTTTTCGTTAACTATATGAACAAAGTTTTTAAATATGCTATAAATATTGGTTTAATATCTGATAACCCAACATTAAATTTAATTATTCCAAAACCACAAATTAAAACAGAAAAGAAATTAAAATTATATACAAAAGAACAGTTGGAATTATTTCTAAGTGAAGTATCTAAAGAACAGAATCCATATTTAAAAAACAGAGACTATACGCTCTTTAGACTATTAGCATTCAGCGGATGTAGAATCGGTGAAATATTAGCACTTACTTGGGACAATATTAATTTTAAAACACATGAAATGACCATTAAAAAAACTGTAGCCCGATCAGACAAATATTATATATCTGAAACTCCTAAAACAAAAAAATCAAATCGAATAATTTATTTAGATGAAAAAACTATAAAACAATTAAAATTTTGGAAGCTTGAACAAAGAAAGTACTTGTTTCAATTGGGATTTACCAAAGCTAATTATTTGTTTACCAATGACGAAAATAGTTTCACAATTAATCAGGCAGTAACAGAAAGATACAATGTATATCGTGAGCGTGCCGCCTTACCCTATATCGGTCTGCATGGTTTTAGACATACTCATGCATCAATGCTATATGAGGCTGGTGCAGATCACAAAGAAGTACAAGAAAGAATGGGGCACGCAAATATAAAAACTACTATGGACACATATACACACATTACTAATAGTAAAAAAGAAGAAACAACACAAAAACTAACAAATTATATTAACTTCTAAGAAAGTATGGTCAAAAGTATGGTCAAAAAAATTCTCTTAATTAACAAAAAAGCTCCACCCCTTGCTACACAAGAGATAGAGCAGTTTGTTTATTAAGCTTCTTGAGCTACTGGATAAACAGACACTTGTTTTTTGTCGCGGCCTTTACGTTCGAAACGTACTACTCCGTCAACTTTAGCAAATAAAGTGTCGTCTCCACCAATACCCACGTTCACACCTGGATAAATTTTTGTACCGCGTTGACGGTAAAGAATTGATCCACCTGTAACTGTTTGTCCGTCAGCGCGTTTAGCACCTAGACGTTTTGATTCTGAGTCGCGTCCGTTAGATGTAGAACCGCCACCTTTTTTGTGGGCAAAGAATTGTAGATTCATTGATAACAACATGGTCTGCACCTCCTATTTATCATTAATTGTTTTAATTTGGATATATTCTGAATTTTCAGCTTCTATCGATTGTAATCCCAACAAGAGATTTTCTAATAGAATCTCGGCAATATTGTTTTGCTCTTGTGTCAATCCTGAAGTGACTTCGGTATATAAATAACCGCCCTCTTCTTCATTCATTTCGACAATTGGTTCAAAACCAGCTAATGAGGCAATCCCATTGACAGTACTGATCGCTAATGCAGAAACTCCTGCACAGACGATATCACTCCCATAAGGACCAGCATCAGCATGCCCTGTCAAAGTAAATGAAACGATTTGATCAGCGTCATTACGTTTAAATGTTCCTTTGATCATTATTCAGGCCTTCTTTCTCAAGCGCTAATTAAGCGTTGATCGCGTCGATAACCACTTTTGTGTATGGTTGACGGTGACCTTGTTTACGGTGTGAATGTTTTTTAGGTTTGTATTTGAAAGTAACGACTTTCTTTTGTTTGCCGTGTTTTTCAACAGTACCTTCAACAGTTGCACCAGAAATAATTGGAGCGCCTACTTTTGTAGTTTCGCCACCTACTAAGATAACTTCGTCAAAAACAACTTTTTCACCTGCTTCAACGTCAAGTTTTTCAACGTAGATTGCTTGTCCAACTTCAACTTTTACTTGTTTACCACCAGTTTTAATAATTGCGTACATGCTATAAAGCACCTCCTTATAATAGACTTAGACTCGCCATCCAGAGTGACAAGTTACCTGTACTTACAAACTCGTTCTGTGCGGTTGTAGCTGTGGAGTCCACAATTACAACAGTACTAGATTACCAGAAACTAGCGCATTCGTCAACTCTAGATTCTAGAACTTTTCTTAAGTCAATCAATCGCAATTTTCACTTTTGCTAATTATAATGTTAGTGAAGACGAAGGAGGTAAACGAATGATCTATCCTGATGAATTGGTTCAAGAAGCAACGATTCGTATGCAAGGTCGTGCGGTAGAAGGTTTCGTTGCTGGTCAAGGCCCACTCCACCCAAAACTGATGCTGGTAGGTGAAGCTCCTGGCAAAACAGAAATCGATAATCATATTCCTTTTAGCGGACAAGCAGGCAAAGAACTAATGCAAACTCTTGCTCTAGCTGGTTTGACAAGAGAAGATGTTTATATTACTAGTGCAGTCAGAAGTCGACCTTATCGGACAGTCCAACGACTCAATAAACGAACTCAGCAAGCAGAAACTGTTTATCCGAATCGGACACCAACGAAAGCGGAAGTATTCGCTCATGCGCCGATCCTAGATTATGAAATCGAACATGTCGAGCCCCATTTGATTGCTACATTAGGCAATATCGGTTTGCAACGGTTATTAGGTTCTGCTTATACGATCTCTAAAAATCATGGTCAGCTTTATACTGGGCCTATTTTAAAACTGAATCAACAAAAAGATGCTTACGAGTGGAGTGATAAAAGCTACCAGATCCTCCCGCTTTTCCATCCTGCAGCTATTTTTTACAATCGAACATTAGCTGACGTGATCCGCAAAGACTGGCTTACCTTAGCAAACTATCTCGAGAAAGATCCTAGCAATCAATAGCCACAGCTTCCATAGGTAAAAAATCCCGAAACAGAAAAAAAGCTGTTTCGGGATTTTTGAATTTTTATAGCTTATTTTAATTAAACACTGCAAAAAACACTTTGTTTGCCCTGCTTCTCAAAAACATTTCTCCTGCTCATGACTGATTACGTATATTGTTCATGCAGCGCTGAGAGTGCATGCGCTACTGTTTGGTGTTGCTCAAAGCCAGCTTTTTGCCATAAATGCTGTAGTTGTTTTTCTACTTCTGGTTGTAGCGAGGTGTAAATAATCGTTTGTTCTCGCATTTCAGCTTTTTCTTGAAACTCATCAAAAACAGCCCGGGCAGTTAAATCAATACTTGGAACACCACGCATAGAAAAAATGATCCCCTCTTTTTGATTTAGATCAGCTAATGTATTTTTTAATTTTTCAGCAGACATAAAAAAGAGTGGTCCGCTAATATAGACAACTGTCCAATTATCTAATTTTTTCGTTTCTGGCAAATCCATTCGTTCCCAATCGATTGTTTCAACCGAGATCGTGATTGCCGCACTTTTGATCACAAAGAAAATACAGCCACCGATAATGCCGATGACGATCGCAATACTTAAGTCAAAAATCACGGTACATCCCATAGTAATCAAAAATAATAAGATGCCAGACCAATATCTCTTAGTGAACAAGACGTTGATCGTTTCCCATTCATTCATGCGCCAAGCAGTAACAATCAACACTCCTGCCAAAGCTGGCATAGGAATGTTTGACATAATTGGTGCAAAAATAATCATAGATAAAAACAAAACCAAAGCATGAATGATACCAGCTAAACGAGTCTGTGCCCCTGATTTAATTGCCACACTTGTTCGGGCAATCGCAGCTGTCGCTGGAATGCCTCCAAAAAATGGTAAAATTAGATTTCCGATTCCTTGCGCAACAAGTTCTTGGTTGCTGTCCAATGGTTTGTTTGCCATTCGTCCCGCAGAAGCACCACAGAGCAAACTTTCCACCATGCCAAGCAAGGCAATGCTAATCGCTGGCACCATCACTTCTTTTAAAGAATCAAGATGAAAGGCTGCAAACGTTAAGCGATCGCTACTGATCAACGTCTGTGGAATTTTTCCCACGGTTGCTATCGGCAAGTGAAACAAGAACATCGCAACCGTTGCAAGAATAATTGCCATCAAAGAACTTGGTATAGTTTGAGCCCATTTTTTGGGGTAGATAATCATTCCGATGATCACTAATAATCCCATAATAAAGGAGGAAAAATTTATCGAAAAGCCAAAGGTCTGATAGCTGAGAAACTTCTCAATCACATTTGCACCTTCTGAATGGACACCAAACAAGTTATCCACTTGACCCAAGGCAATGATAATAGCAATTCCCGAGGTAAATCCAGTAATCACTGGAGCTGGAATAAAAGAGGTCAATGTTCCTAATCTAAAAATGCCTGCCACTAGCAATAATAGTCCTGCTAAAAATGTCGCCAGTAACACCCCAGACATCCCTTGAGTAGCTGCAATCGACATCAAGATCGCAGCCATTGCGCCTGTTGGTCCTGAAATTTGATAAAAACCACCTGACAAGCCACCAATAATAAGTCCAGCAATAACCGCTGTAATTAATCCTGCCGCAGCATTTGCACCACTGGACACGCCAAACGCCAACGCTAAAGGTAAAGCTACTGCAGCTACAGTAATACCAGCTAATAAATCTTTTTGGAATTTTTGACGATCATATCCGTCAAATTCTTCATTTAGTAAAAAAATATACTTTTTGAACAACCTAGAGACTCCTTTTTTATAAAAATTTTATGAAACACGCAACTACTAGAATAGCATATTTTTCTAACTCATGTCAGCTTTTTCACAAAGTTATAGGCGTTTTCATGAAAATTTTTATAAAATAAGATTAACTCAAATCAAAAGAGTCAGTAATCCAATGATTGCCAGACCACCTTGTTTCAAAATAATTAGTTTGTCACTAGTGATACTACCGTAAGCTGCGACCAGTACAATATAAATCAATAACAAACTTGCCATTTCTTTTGGTGCAGACGAAATATAAATGGCATACAATAAACCAATACCTAACAATCCATTATAAACACCTTGATTTTTAAATAACGTTTGTACCGACGAATTACTTAATTCTTTTTGACTCATTTTAAATACTCTGCCAGTTGCTTTAGAAGTTGTAGCAAAGGTTTCTAAATACATGATATAAAAAAATTCAATTGCAACTAATGTAATGATAATTTGTGAAATAATCGACATATTTTCTCCCCCTATTCATTTCTGCCTATCGGCTTAGAATAAGTATAGCCGAACCGTTCAAAAATAAAAAACAAACACACTTGTAGCGATTATATTATAAGAACCTTGGATCCCCTGATACCAAACATCATCCACCTATAGAGGATGGACTGATTTCTGCTTAAACGAAGTTAAAATACACGAATGTATGAATTTGTAGAGTAAAAATTTTAACTACTCCTTTTACTTAGAAAAACATCCAATATATTCTTTTTTAACACATACCTAGTAAGTAGAAAATCCTACCTGATTAGACTGTGTATCATAAGAATACTTGCTACGTACCCATTTGGTCCAACTACCAGAACAAAGAAAAACCGGTAGAAACTTTCGTTTCTACCGGTTTTGGTTTTTTTTACGTCACAGGAGGGATTCGAACCCCCGACCGTCCGCTTAGAAGGCGGATGCTCTATCCAGCTGAGCTACTATGACAGCTTTTTCGGAACAAAAATAATTATATAGAATCATTTTGGTTCTGTCAATATGAAATAGTTATTTTATCAATAAAAAAGATTGCTCAATAGAAAGCGTTCCTCTTTTACCTAGTGTCCGACAAAAAGCAAGCTTTTTGTCGTAACAAGGTAAATACTCTTAAGGTAGATGAATTTGCTCTTTTTCTTTAGTTATCAAGATCACACCATCACCTAGCGGCACTAATGTGGAAGTCAAGTCTGGATGGGTCATGACGACCTGTAAAAATTCATTTAATTTACGATGAATGGCACGTTTACCTCTAGGAATCTCTTCATCAGGCAATAAAATCGTTCCGCCTTGAAAAATATCATCAACCATCAATACGCCATCTTTTTTTAGCAGACGTAAACATTCTGGTAAAAACTCAATATATTTCGATTTGGCACTGTCCATAAAAATAAAATCATAAGGCCCAGTTAGTTCTGGTAAAATATCAGCCGCTTGTCCTTCTAGTAAAGTAACTTTTTCGGTTAAGCCAAGTCTTTCATAAGTTGCCTTGGCCTTTTTGATCATAACATCAAAACGATCGATCGTCGTGACGTGACCTTTTTCACTGATTAATTGAGCCATCAAACTAGAAGAAAAACCAATAGCTGCACCAATTTCTAAAACATTCTTTGGTTTTAATTGCCCTAATAAAAACTGCATGAATACGACTGTTTCATGGGGAATGATCGGTACTTCCGCTAAATGGGCTTCTTCTTCAATCAAACCAAGCTCTCCAGACAGTTTTTTCTGTTTTGTCCGCATAAAATCAACTAACTCTTCTTTTACTACCGGACGATGCATCATTTCATTACGCATAATCTGCCTCCTCTTCCAAATTATTATACGAAGAACCTGACAAATCCACAAGTTGCAAACAAATTTACACTCACTTTCCTTTTCGTTGGCTATGAGTAAAAAACCGATTGAAACTTTTCTTTTTTTCAAATTCATCTAGCATATTCCAAGCTGTAATACCGGTCAAACAAAAGGCGATGGTAAAAAATAGCCAGCGCATCCAAGTAAATGCTGACTTTGATAAAAGAATGCCAATATAGGGAATCTGAAAAATGGGCGTTCCAATGATGTATCTTCTCCCCACTACACCGGATTCGGTCTGCGTAGAACTATCTGCTTTAGTATAAAAGTCTTGATGGTCTTTTTCCACTGCGATCACTCGTCGGGTGGTTATTTGCTCTCCTGAGTTTTCATAGTACGTAATCACGTCACCAACCAACAATTCTTCTGGTTTCTTCGGACGTACATAGATCAAACTTCCTTGGCTATAGTAAGGACTCATACCACGATCTTCAATAATATGGGTTGATAGACCAGCTATTTTAGGAAGTAAAATAATGCTCAAAATGATCGCTAAAATAACAATCAGTGTAATTGAACTAATATAGGTTATTTTTTTATAAAATGGCACTAGTTTCCACTCCCTTTACTCATTTCTTATTTCCCATCATATAATAACGATTTAATTTTATCAATTTTAACTCTATTTCTTCTACAACGAATTGAAAGAATTTTAAAAAAAATCTAAAAAACAACTCTGGTTATCTAACTTTATGCAGGTTTATGATTGACTAGAAAACAAAAAACGTTTACCCTAAAAAAAATGTTACTTTTAGAAAGGACACATTATGAACTTTTTTAATAACATTGAATATTTTAAAAAAGCGAACTCATTAAAGATAAAATGGTTTTTCACTATTCTATTATCAACGTTATTTTTAATGATAACAGTATATTTCTTTTATTATATTTTTACTCCTTCTGATAGTGGAAAGGTCAAAGAAATAAAAAATTCATGGGAATTTTACTTAAAAAATGAACCTGATTTTCGTTTTGATAGTCATTATATTAGTTACCTTCCAACAGTTGAAAGAAATGAAACTTTTGTGATGGAAACTATATTAAAAGAAGAGATGGACGATTCGAACTTAGTGATTCGGGGAAACAACCAATAGATAAAAGTTTATTTAAATGATCAACTTTTATATGATCGAACAAATGAACAAGACCAACTTCATCCTGGTTTATCTTTGGCAGTTATTGATCTGCCTACACATTATGCTGGTGAACACTTAAAAATCGAAGTTACTTCACCATATGAAAACTATTCGGGTATTCCACCAAAAGTTTATGTTGGAAATACGGGACCAATCATCAGCTTTATTTTTTCCCAATCTGTTCCTCAAGTAGTTACCATGATCATTGCCATCTTTTTAGGAATTGGGATATTGGTGTACGCCATTTTTAAGCTTTACAAAAAAAGACACTAGATATTTCACTGATCATTCTCAGTTGTTTTGCGTTAGTCTTAGGGTTTGAATCAATCTCTGAAGATATATTAAGCGGCATCCTTTTTGAACCAATCGTCCATTCGATTTTATCTGATACATTTACTATTTTAACTTCAGTATTTCTGGTATTGTATTATTTATCCCGAATGAAACATTATCAAAAAATATATGGTCTCTTTTGTTTTCTGCAAGTCTCCATCCAAATAGGTGTCCTTATTTATTCATTGATGACAGTAGGAGAATTAACTGAACTAATGCCCATTGTTAATGCGGTTAGTGTAATCAGTACATTAGTTACTTCCCTTGTCTGTGTTGGGGAAGCCTATCGGAATAATCGTTTTTTCATTGCTTGTACACCGTGGATTGTGCTGATTGCCATTTTCCATTGTATGCTTTATATCCAACCATCATTAGGTATTTATAATGCAAATATTAATTGGTCTACTATTCTATTTATGATAATTCTGATTATTATCATTTGTTATAATATTATCGAGTACATCATCAGCTTTGATAAGCATCAGCGAACTGTTAATTTCTTGAAAACAAAATCGGATTTACTTGAACAACATTATGATCAGCTACGTGATCACATTCAAGAAATCAGTACATTAAGAACTGAGTTTATCCAGACTATGGAAAACTTAGAACATTTGGTCAAGGAAGAAGAAACCGATGAAGTACAAAATTATGTGCAAACTATCTTAACTAATGCTCGAAATTTTGAATTTATTTTCTCTTACTCCTCTCACCAACTCACTAATCTTATTTTAGCTCGTTATCAAGAGATTGCATCAAAGCGAAATATCAAGGTGAAGTTTCAAGCCGAACTACCAGAAGTATTGACCGTCAATGATGATGACTTGACCCAAATACTGATTCATGTCTTAGAACATTCTTTTAGAGAAACACATGCCATTGAAGATCCAACACATCGAAAAATTTATTTATCGATGCAGGAAAAAGAAAATCAACTATTGATTCGTTGTGAACATAGCGCAAACTATGAAACAAATCTCTTTTCACAAGGAATTACCGAAAACTTTGCTGAACAAGAACAGTTTGATTTAAAAATAATCCAAGATGTGGCGGAACGTTATGCAGGAACGTTGACTCAGGAAAAAGATAGTCAGGTAGATCGTTTAATCATCCAATTGACTAAAACAAATCCCAAGAAAAGCATATAATGTCTTTGGCAGATTGGAAAATTGATTCATTGAATGAAGGTTTGAGCGGACAAAATAATATTCGTTCTCTTTCTCAAAAAAAGATAAAAAACAGGGAACACCAATCATTGGTGTTCCCTGTTTTTGACTAATGACTAACATTCGATCAATATAAAAGAGCAAGAAAATCTTCAGCTTCGATCGCACCAAAATACTTTTTGATATCAATCGTTTTTACTACATCACTTAAAACTGATTTATCATATCTTTGTCCAATCAGTTTTTCTTCGACGTCCTTTATCTCTCCTAACCCAAAGAAGTCACCAAATATTTTCACATCATCAATCAAACCATGTGACACATTCAGATGGACTTCGATCGAACCAATCGGATACCGCTTTTGTCTCGAAAAGTTAAAATCAGGTGATTTCCCATAATTCCAATCCCAATTACGATAATAGCGATCAGAGATTTCGTTGATTTTGATCCAGTCTTTGTCTGTTAGCTGATACGTATTAACCTCTGCCAACGTTGCTACTCCGAATATTTTTAATAGAATTTCATCACGAAATTCTTCTGTTAACATCTCTTGTCTTTCTTTAGGTAAAAATGGTTTGATATTGGTCACACGAGAACGAATCGATTTGATCCCTTTGGACTCGATTTTATCTTTTTTTACTTTTAACGCATTGACCACTTCATTGATGTCAGAATCAAACATGATAGTTCCATGGGCAAACATTCGACCATTCGTTGCATACATTGCATTACCAGAGAATTTCATACCATCAATCACTAAATCATTTCGGCCTTTTAATTCCGCTCCAGATACCCCTAATTCGTGAAGAGCTTGAATAATTGGCTTAGTAACTTTAGCAAAATCACGGAAAGAATCGCCATCATCAGGCATGATAAAACTAAAGTTTAAATTTCCAAAGTCGTGATAGACGGCTCCACCGCCACTTAAACGACGAACGACATGGATGCCCTGTTGTTCAACGTAATCTCGATTGATTTCTTCGATCGTGTTTTGATTACGCCCAATAATGATAGATGGTTCATTGATATAAAACAATAAAATCGGTTCATCAACAGGCATTTCTTGGAGTAAAAATTGTTCAATTGCTAGATTGATACGTGGATCATGCTTGTCATTCGGTACAAAAATCATTGTCTTCCTCCTAGATATCAAATACTTTATCGACTTTTGCTAGTGCTACTTCTACTGTATCACCCGCAGCTTGTTGCGCTTCGTTCTGTAATTGTGTAAGATCCCCAAATTGAGGTAAATGGGTCAATACTAGCTTTTTGACTTTTGCTGCTTTCGCAAGTTCCCCCGCTTCTTTTGACGTAAAGTGCGCTTTGTGTCGTTCATTACCAGCAAACAGATAAGTATCTGCTAGAAATAAGTCTGCATTTTCAGCAAATTCTACAAAACTTTCCAAATAGCCGGAATCACCTGTAAAAACAAAGACTTTGCCAGTCGCTTCTTCGACGATCCGCATGGCATAGCACACCACTGGATGGATGGTTTCCATAAACGTGATTAAAAAAGGACCTACTTTCAATTCTTCTGCCTCAAAATAGCCACGTCCTTCTGACACGTTTGGCATTGTTAACTCATCAAAATGAAAAGTGTCTTTAGTATGACCATAGATTGGCAAGATAGCTCCTGGTTCTTTTTCAGGATGTAGTTGCCAATAATATTGCAATACACCTAGATCAGCGATGTGATCATGATGGTAATGGCTCAAGATAACCGCATCAAGTTCTAACGGTTCAAGATGCTCTTGTAATTTTATCAAGGTGGCGCTACCAGCATCGATCAGTAGGTTAAAGCCAGCTGACTGCAATAAATAGCTAGTCGTTCCTTGATTTTTATATGGATAGGCGCCTAAGCAACCTAATACAGTTAATTTCATGATCGTTCTCCTTTCAGAATCAATGTAATAGAATCCTGTTTTTTCTGTGAAACCTCTCTCATGTTTTATGAAAAATAAGTAGCTGGGGGTTCTTTTTCAAGTCTTGCTTGCTCGTAAAAACCTGCAATGGTCACATTGACATAGGCGATAACCCACAATAAACCAAAGAACAAGGCTAGGGCTCCAACAAGGTACCACCCGATAAATGAAAGTTGTAATAGGATATAAGTACCTAAACGATCTTTTAATAAATACCACGCGTATTGCAAACACTGGATGATTGAAAGTTCTGGGTAATCAAATTTAGTCCAAGCCGCAAATTGAAACAATCCGCCCACAATACTCATCAACAAAAGAGAAACAAAGGTCATGAGCAGGGTGGTCAAAACGTAACTAATGTCCAAAGCATTCCCTGATAACACATCTGTTGAAATTGTGTTTGAATTAAATAGTAATTGTGTATAAGTATTGACACCACCAATCAAAAAACCTGGTAATAAAACAAGGGCATTAATGATCCAATTGATCACAACATTGATCAAATTAATCACTAAAATAGGTCCAAAATATTTTTTTTGAAAGACGGCAAACAATAAATTACTTTTTGCTCTGCCGCCGCGAACAACTACCAGCGCAATGTAATATAAGGCATATGAAAAAGCAAATAAAAGGAAATTCTCTAGTAAAAAGCTAACTATTTGTTGTTGCGTGCTATCTACGAAAAAAAATCCCTCAAAAAACATTTGAATCAAACCCGCAACAAACATCGAAAGAAAGACTAGCCAAGCATTGATTCCCCATTGTTGCGCAAGGCTAGCTCGAGCTTTTTTGCGATAATCTGAAAGTGATAACTTTATTTCCATTAATCATAACTCCTAATCTTTTCAACTGTTTTGTGGTCTAATCGCTTCACTAATTCCGTCACTAATTTCACAGTATTCAAATAATCATCTTCATGGATCACTGAAGTATGTGAATGCAAATACCGCACCGGAACAGTAATCGCCACAGACGGTACCCCATCTCTTGTCAAATGCATCTGTCCTGCGTCTGTCCCACCACCAGTAATGACGGTGTATTGGAATGGTATATCCATTTCTTCCGCCACATCAATCACAAAATTCAACAGTTTTTTATGTGGAATCATTGAAGCATCAAAAATCAAGATTTGTGGACCTTTACCCAAAATCGAATCCGCTTCTTTTGGCGTCATCCCCGGTGTATCTCCAGCTGTTCCTGTATCTAAAGCAAAGGCGATATCTGGATTCACTAAGTGCGTACTTGTGCGTGCCCCTCTAAGGCCAACTTCTTCTTGCACATCGCTCCCTGCGAATAAAACATTGGGATGTCCTTCTTTTGCTAAATTCTCAAGAACTCGTAATGAAACAGCTGTACCGATGCGATTGTCCCAAGCCTTAGCTAGTAAAAATTTACCGCCATTCAACCGTTTATACTCAATATATGGGGTTACCATATCGCCAGGGCGAATACCCCATTCTTTTGCTTCTTTATCACTTGTTGCTCCAATATCAATAAACATATCCTTGATATCATACGGTTTATTTCTTACTTGTGGGGTTAAAACATGTGGCGGTTTCGAACCAATCACGCCATGGATCACTTTCCCAGCTTGTGTTTTGATTTCCACTTGTTGGGCTAACATCACTTGTCCCCACCAACCACCTAATGTTTGAAATTCCAAAAAACCTTTATCAGTGATCTTAGTTACCATAAATCCCACTTCATCCATATGACCAGAAATAAAAATCTTAGGTCCACCACCAGAACCATGTTTGGCGATAATACTACCTAAACCATCATAAAAAATATCTTCCGCAAAGTCTTTTGCATACTTTTTATAGACTTGTCTCACTTCTTCTTCATTGCCTGGTACTCCTTTGGCTGAAGTCAGATCAATCAATAACTGTTCTTCTTTTTTATCCAAAACGTCTCCCTCATTTCTCGTATTGATAGCTAGATTATACCATTTATTAGGTGTGCTTTTCAGCAGAACGATTTTTTCAGTTAGAAAAAAACCAGGATTCCTCGAAAGTTTACCGAATAACTTTCAATAATCCTGGCTTTTTTGCATAATGCATACGATAGCAATCGCTATTTTCTCTTAAATGGACTGACAGCAGTAAACGAGCGTTTCTTTTATGCACTTCGTGTTCGAAACTCCATTACTGTTGGTTTTCTTTTAAATCATTTGGTGAATGTTTTTGCCAGTCTTTACTATAAAATGATGGATCCAATTGATAGTGACTTGGTTGTTGTTGGTTTTCTAAAAACGGTCTAATCCGTTGATCTGCTGCTAGCCACCCTTTCCAACCTAAATGAATGGTGTCTTCCATGAAATAAGGTTGATCAGCCATTTTTGTAAAATCTGCGATCCGATCAAAGCCTTGACTCTGCAATTGAAATTTGATTTTCTTTGCAAATCCTTGAAGCATTTCTTGAGATAACCCAGTATAATCACTCCATTTTTGATTCACAGGTGGAATGATGAATAATGCTTCTGCCTGTTCTTGGGCTAATTGCTGTAGGACTAATTGAAAATCTGAAAATTCAGGTGAAAAACGATAATCCCAATTTTTTTGAGAATTTTTCAGCTCTTTTAAGTGGTGACGAATGCGCTCTTTATAAAAATCATTTTTTAACTCAAAAGAATTGTCGCTTGTACTTTTTCTCCCAATATTTTCCGCTAGGTTTGCCAGAACTTTTTCTTGATAATTAGCAGGCAACGGCTTCATTGCCTGATCAATTTTGTCTTGTTTACTTTTCAGACCAATATTGCTGAACATTTCATCTTCTCTTTTTAAAATATTCCAGTTCAAGCGCAATTGATTTCGTTTTTCAACAGAAGGAAGTTGACCTTTTTTGATCATTTGTAACATTTCCGTCAATTTTTCATCTTTTTTAACGATAGAAAAATGTAAAAGTCTTCTAGCTAAATAACGATCAGCAGGAGTGATTTTTTTCAATGAGAACAGCCAGTCAAGGGTTTGTAACTGTGAATAATACGTATCAAAATAATCTTTTTTTACGCCATCTTTGACAAACCATTGTGGAGAAATGATAAAAACGATTTTCTTATTTTTCAAATCATCTCCTGCAGAGCGCATCATCATATACTGACTTAATGATTGTGTCCCAGGTGCCCCTAATAAGAAGGGACGATAATCACGATGGTATTTCTCCGCCAAGACGGATGGGTGAAACGGACTGATCCGACTGAGTTCACTTGAACCAAAAAAAGGAACATATTTTTTTTCAGCTAAGGCTTCGTTTTTGATGGTATCTCCTTTTAACACATTTTCGGACATGGATGTAGAAGCTTTTTTTATGACTGTTGGGTCGGTTAGATCCACACGATACGAAGAAGTGAAAAAAACTGCTATCAATCCAAAGGCTAAAAGGATTGGACCGAAAATAGCAAATAATTTCTTTTTCATTCTCATCCCTTCAATTCTTGTACTTGTGCAATGATTTTATTCGGTGTGCCCCACTGTTCACGATCAAATTCAGAAACAGGGACTTGAACATCTAATTGTCCATCTAATTCGACTAATAATTGAACAGAAGCAAGTGAATCCAGCAATCCTTCACCAAACAAATCAAGCTCTCGATTTTCTCTTATTTCATCTGTTCCTGTAATGTCTTCTAAAATAGTTAAAATTTGTTCTTCCATAATATAATCTCTCCTTAAATAATCATAATGTAAAATAAATCATTTTTAAGTCTTAGATAATCATCTGCTTTACTTAAACAATAGTTGGTCTAAAAAGCCCGAAAATATCAATAAACTAAAACAAACTGCTTGGAAAGTCATAAAGACAGCAAAAGCGTGAGTAAACCAATTGGATGGTAGTTGTTTTTTATGTTTTTTCTTGAATCGTAGCCAAACGTCGGTTAAGCAAATCAAAGTAGCATGATACAACCCATACACGATGTAATACCAAGTTAGACCATGCCAGATTCCCATCAATAGGAATAATGCATAATAACCAATATTCGAGGTTACAATTTTACTTTTGAACCATTTTTTCTTCATCAAGAAAAACATCAAGCGCATATAAACATAATCTCGAAACCAAAATGATAACGTCATGTGCCAACGATTCCAAAATTCTTTGATATTCCAAGACAAGAATGGTTTGTTAAAGTTGATTGGTGTTTGGTACCCCATCAAGTAACTCGTTCCCACCGCAAACAAACTATAGCCTGCAAAGTCAAAAAACAGATATAAACTATACACATAGGTATATCCTACTAATGACCAAGAAAAACCACCATGTTGCAAGGCAGCTTTGGAAACGATTGGTAACAACACTTGACCCAAATAATAGCCAATAATAAATTTGTATAAAAAACCTAGAAAAATATTTTGGATACCTTTTTCTAATAATGTCAGATATTTCTCAGTTGCAGGCGGCTGACATTGATCCTTTTCAAATCTTCTATAGCGATCGATTGGTCCAGATGAAATCGTTGGAAAAAAGAGTAAAAATTGAATATAACGAAAAGGCTGATAGTTCTTGATCAATCCATCCCTAATTTCCATGATCATCTGAACAGATTTAAAGGTTAGATAGGAGATCCCTAGAAAAGCTAGAAAAGATTCTTTCCCATGGGCAAAAAACGGTGTGACTTTTGTTAAAAATAATGGGAAAATCGCTAGGATCACCGCTAAGTAAAACCAAATACCTTGATTTTCCTTTTGACGGTAAACGAAGTAAGCCCAAACTAATAATGTCTGCCAAACAACATATGCAATCAAGGCTACACCTTGTTGCCAATAGACACCACCAAAACTGATGAATAAGAAAAGCAAGGTGATGAGTGTTTGATAAATTGGCAATCTTTTCCCTCGAATCAACAATGATAGCACGATCGGTACTAAACCGATGATTAACAGCAGAAAATAATAAGGTTCTGCGTACGGGATCATATGTGGAAAGGTCATTGAGGATTCACCTCAGCTATTAATTTTTTCCGATCGATTTTCCCGTTCACCGTTTGTGGTAAAAGATCAATGTAATTGATTTTTTGAGGGATCATGTAATCCATGACCGAATGTGCCAATTTTTCCTTAATTGATTTAGAGAGTTTAAAACTTGGTTCTGGCGAATTTTTTTCTAATACAATAAAAGCAACTAGTTGTTGAACTTTGGTTCCTTGGTATTTTGGAACAACTATCGCTTGTTTAATCCGTTCATCTAACAAAAGCCCGTGTTCGATATCTCCTAATTCGATACGATACCCATGAAGTTTTATCTGTTGATCCATTCGTCCCTCATAGAACAAAAGACCTTCCTCATTAAGAAACCCAGCATCGCCAGTATGATAACTTTGTTGATCCTGTTTCTTGAAAAAAGCAGCTTTGGTTTTTTCTGGATTATTCAGATACCCCTTGGAGACACTAGGACCCAAGATAATAATTTCGCCTGTTTGATTGACCGGTTGCACTTTTTGATCATTCACAATCTGAACCTCGGTATCTTCTTTGATATAACCAATCGGTAAACGTTCATAGCGATCTAAAATACCTTGAGTGATTTGGATACTTGAAATAGCAACCGTGGCTTCCGTTGGTCCATACGTGTTATAAATACGGGCTTCAGGGAATCGTTTTAATAATTCTTGCGCTGTTTTTTTGGTTAATTCTTCCCCACAGAACAAGAAAGTGGCTAGATCTGGTACATGTTCCGCATCAAAAGTGGGTTCCATCAAACAGATATCGATAAATGAAGGAGTTGACACCCAGACATCTAATTTCAACTTTGCTAAAGTAGAAAATAATTGTCTAAAGTCTTGAATAACCGCTTTTTCTAAGGGTTTTAACATTCCTCCTGTCACAAGTGCTGGATAAATCGAAAAAACAGATAAGTCAAACGAAAATGGTGCTTGTGCTAAGAAACGTAGCCCCTGTTCAAGATGAAATTCCTGGATCGTCCAACGAACAAAGCTCAATAAGTTATCATGACTGATTTGCACACCCTTGGGCTCACCTGTAGTACCAGAGGTAAAAATAATGTAATAATTTTCGTCACCTTTAACTGGATGTGTTGCTTCGTATTGACTCTCTTTTTTCGTGATCGTTGCTAATTCTTCCCGAGAAATCACTGGGATACCATCTGTTTCCATCTGCCAGTCACCGACACTAATGATCAAAGCTGGTTTTGCTACTCGAAGAATTGATTCAATTCGCTCATTCGGCGTATGTTCTTCAATCGGAAGATAGGCATGACCGGCTTTGGTGGCCCCCAGAAAAGAAACGATCATTTCAAACTCTAGATTTCCAAAAACCACGATTGGTCCCTGTTTCTGTAGATTTCTGTCTAAATAAGCTGCTAAAGCATCGGACTTTCTTTTTAGCTCCCCATAGGTATGCTCTGTGGTTTCTGTCTGATAAACGACCCGATCTGGTTCCGTTTGACCAAAAAAATCAATTGATTCAACGATTGTTTGAATATCCATCGTCTTCCTCCTAAAATTCATTATAGATAAAAGATCCGCCTTGGACATTTTTATAATGGTACAAATAAATCAACATAAAAATAATTGCACTATACAATAATGTTCGTACCACAAACGTGCCCCAGTACCTAAATTGAGGATTATTCCACCAATTTTTCAATTTATATTTCCCTCCTAATCGAATCTCAAAACAATTTTACCCATTCTTTTTAAAAAACAACATTTGTTTTCCTAACAGTAATCGCTTTTCTGCTAACAATTTTGTCACAATTTAGATTAACTACAAAAAGACGGTTATTATAATATAAGCATCACCTCAAATAAATAAAGATTTTTTTTTAAAAAGCTAAAAAGACTTAAACGATCTATGTAACCAATCGTTTAAGTCTTTCTTCATTCAAATTAAAAAAACAAAGTACTAACCTTTTGATCATTTAAATATAGCTTGATTTACTCCTCAATAATCCTGCAATATAAGACACTTGTGATGTAATAAAACAAGATATAGATCAAGACAAGTGAGCCACAAATCAGATATGCTAACCCATAATTTGCTGTATCGACATATTGAGTAAATACTTCAATGGCAAAAAAGGTATGCATACTCCCCAAAATAATTGGTGGGAAAAACATGATCGCATTTTGTCCAAAGATGACTCGCTTCACTTTTTTTCGAGAAATCCCTAATTTCGTTAATAATTGATAATTCTCTCGTTCTTCTTCTGCTTCTGCTAATTGACGAACCATCAGCATGCTTCCAGTCGTGACAATAACAATTATTCCAATAAAGATCGAAACATACGCCATTAAACCAATTCCTTGTTCAACTGTCCGTTTAAATGGGAAACGTGCAGAAAAGTTAAGACGTGAATCTTCATTATTGTATTCATCAGAAGATTGATCTGAAGCTGCTTTTTCTTGGTGCGATTCATTTTTATGAATCGTTCCAGTTATAGACTCTCCTTTGATCTCATAATCATAATAAATGATGTTCTCATAACTTGTAGGAATCTCTTTAGAAATACGTTCAATGATTTTTTCCTGATCTCCCCCTTGCACATTCCAATTGACCACTTGATAGTTTAGTCCAGATGCTTTAGCAAAATAATCATCACTGACAACGAGTGTCGGACCGAAATACCTCAACGAACCATCTCCTAAAAAATTAGGTAAGGTTGCTTGAATATCTAAAGTTTGATCAGGCAAGTAGAATGTTGAATCATACATTGAAAAATTTCTAAAGATATTTTTCATACTATCTAATACCACAGTGCTGTTATCCGATGTTAAATCAATTTTAGGCATTTTAGGATTGAATTGTCGAAAGGCATGATATTCTTTTTCTGGAATCAAATTTACCAATTGAAATACTTTTTCCTCAGAAATCCCGTCTAACTTATCATTATAGTAACTTCCAATTACTTTGTAATTGATCGTCATTTCTTTTGTGATCGTTTGCCCTTCACTTGCAAGAAGCGGTCGCAGCTTGTCGGCTGTTGCCTTATCCATTTGATAAGATACCGGTGAGACCATCTCCACATTTCGAGACATGATGACAGTCGCACTCATCATTGCGCCAATCATCGTTAAAGCTAGAGCCATGATCAGTGTGATCAACGAATTGATCCGCCAGCTTTTCAGCAGATGGATCTGCGTATTGCCGATCAGCAAGAAGTTGATCCCTCGATACTTAATTCGAGAACGACTCACCAAATCAATTAACACACGTAGGGAAAAACAAAAGAACAGATATGTCCCGATCACACAAAACAGCAGGATCAGAACAAATAATAAGAAAGGAAAGCGAAGATCTTGCGTAAAAATAAAAAGTTTAGCAGCAAATTCCCGATAGTGGACCGCAAAGAAATAACCACTAGAGATCAGCAATAAACCCAGTGTTCCTAAAAAACGATGGCGTGTCCGAACTCTTAACTTGCTACTTTCCAAATGATCGTATTCGCCAAAATTTCGAATCGTCGGATAGCGCCAGATTTTCCATAATGAATACAAAGAAACAACAGATAAAATCAAAAAAAACAACAGAAATGTTTCAAAAATCGATGGCACAGAAATGAAGAAAAGACTCGTGATTTGCAAGTTCATCATGCGAATCAAGATCATAGAAAATAATTTTGAGAAAATGATTCCTAAAATAATCCCTGCTGTACAGGCGAATAATCCAATAGCCATTGTTTCCAATACATAGATCAGTGAGATTTGGGTTTTCTTCACACCAAACAACTGATAGATCCCAATCTCTCTTTGTCTGCGGTTAAAGAAAAAACGATTTGCACTAATAACAAAAAAAGTAATACGATTAAGATAATCCAACTACCAATACCAAAAAAAACATTGAATAAAGAATCTTGCTGTGTCCTTCGGTTCAATAATTGATCATAAGAAATCGTACTAAAAGAATAGTAGATCATCGTTGATAACGTTAGACTAAAAAAGTAAACGAGATACCCTCTTGACTGTCGCAGAAAACTTTTCGCAGCCAACTTATAAAGCATTGAGTTTTCCACCTCCCCCAATGGTCGCCTGCATATCAATCACCCGTTCAAAAAATTCGTTTCTTGAACCTCTGCGAACTACTTCAGAGAAAATCACCCCATCTTTGATAAATAAAATCCGATCACAATAACTGGCTGTATACGGATCATGTGTTACTAATAAGATAGTTGATTTTTCTACTCGGTTCATCGTTGTTAAATAATTTAGTAACTCGGTGGCTGATTTCGAGTCCAGAGACCCGGTTGGCTCATCAGCAAAAATGACTTGTGGTTGAATAACTAATGCTCTAGCAGCCGCAATCCGTTGTCTCTGACTAACTGATAATTCATCTGGATAACGTTTTAAGATTTCTTCGATCCCTAATAATTGAGCAACATGCAACACACTTTTTTCCATCTCTTCTTTCGAGATTCGTTCCACCGCTAATGGTAGTAAGATATTGTCCTTCGCATTCAATGTATCGATCAAATTAAATTCTTGAAAAATAAATCCTAATTTTTTGCGACGGAAGTCACTCAATTCATTATTTTTCATTTTAGTGATCTCATTTCCTTGGATCAACACACTTCCCATCGTTGGTAGATTGATCGTCGAAAGAATATTCATCAAAGTCGTCTTTCCAGCACCACTCGGACCCATGATGCCAACAAATTCTCCTTTTTCTACTGTAAAAGAGATATTATCAAGTACTTTTACCGGCGAAAGCTTATTTCCATAGCTTTTACTTACATGTTTTACCTCGATCATTTTATCCATGGCTTTCCTCCTTGGGTTTTGCTTACTCGCCACACTGACACACTTACCAGCATATTAGCATATTCTTTGGTTTTTTTCTCTGATCTTTACAGCATTTGAGCATTTCTTTTTAGATTTTTATCATTTCACAGACATAACTTTTTTTAAAAAATTTTTATTCATCTATTTTATTCACGAAAGCGGTATATTCAAAATAAAAATCCTATAAACTTACGTTTTCACTTTTTTTCACAAAGAAATATATACAACATATAGTATAGTTGTCCGTTTATACACCTGTTTGCATACTATATATAGCTAGTATTTAGTTGCTCCTTCGTGGATTTTGTTTTATGATAGACAAGAAGAATTTAGCAGGAGTTGAATAAAATGAGTGTACAAATTGAAGAAAAAGTAACAGATCCCCTTCACTCAGAAGTATCAAACATAACAATCATTAAACGAGATGGTCGACGTGTCGAATTTGATGAAACAAAAATCAATGAGGCTTTAGTCAAAGCTGAAAAGAAAATTCATGGCTCATTGTCTCCACTTACTTATGAAAAAATTCAAACGATCGTGGATTTAGTCGTTCAAGAAATCAAACGACGCTTTACCGACAACGTTAAAATATATGAGATCCAAAATATCGTTGAACACATTCTTTTAGAAAAAAACGAATATGAATTAGCAGAAGAATATATCAATTACCGCACAAAACGTGATTTTGCCAGAAGCAAAGCCACAGATATCAATTTTTCGATCAAAAAATTGATCAATAAAGACCAAACAGTTGTCAATGAGAATGCAAATAAAGATAGTAATGTCTTCAATACTCAAAGAGATTTAACCGCTGGTATCGTTGGAAAATCCATCGGTTTGAAAATGTTGCCCCCACATATCGCAAATGCGCATCAAAAAGGCGACATCCATTACCATGATTTAGATTATCATCCATACACACCAATGACAAACTGTTGTTTGATCGATTTCAAAGGAATGTTGAACAACGGATTCAAAATTGGAAATGCTGAAGTGGAATCACCAAAATCAATTCAAACTGCTACTGCTCAAATTTCACAGATCATTGCAAATGTAGCTTCCAGTCAATATGGTGGTTGTTCTGCTGACCGAACAGATGAATTACTTGCTCCTTTCGCTGAACTGAATTATCAAAAACATTTAGCGGATGCAGAAGAATGGATCGAAACACCTGAACGTCGAGTAGAGTATGCGAAATCAAAAACCAAAAAAGATATTTTTGATGCGATGCAAAGTCTAGAATATGAAATCAATACTCTTTTTACTTCAAATGGTCAAACACCATTTACTTCTCTTGGATTTGGTTTAGGAAAAAACTGGTTTGAGCGAGAAATTCAAAAAGCAATCTTACAAAATCGGATCAATGGCTTAGGCAGCGAAAAGCGGACAGCTATCTTCCCTAAATTGATTTTCACATTAAAAGATGGCATAAACTTGAACCCGACTGATCCTAATTATGACATTAAACAATTAGCTCTGGAATGTGCAACTAAGCGGATGTATCCTGATATTTTAAACTACGACAAAATCGTTGAATTAACCGGTAGTTTCAAAGTACCTATGGGTTGTCGTTCATTTTTACAAGGTTGGAAAGATGAAAATGGCCAAGAAGTGAACGTTGGACGAATGAATCTTGGTGTGGTCACACTAAACTTACCTCGTATTGCCATCGAAGCGAAAGGCGATCAGGAAAAATTCTGGCAAATCCTCTCTGAGCGCTTAGCCATCATGAAAGATGCTTTAGTTTATCGTGTCGATCGTTGTAAAGAAGCGATCCCTGCTAACGCACCAATCTTATATATGTATGGTGCATTCGGTAAACGTCTCTCAAAAACAGATGCTGTCGATGAATTATTCAAAAATCGTCGTGCAACGGTTTCTTTAGGTTATATCGGTCTTTACGAAGTGGCTTCTGCTTTTTATGGTGGGGAATGGGAAAACAATCCCGAAGCAAAAGATTTTACCCTTGATATCGTGAAGGAATTAAAAGCCAAAGCAGATGCTTGGGGTGACGAATATGGATATCATTTCAGCGTTTACTCTACACCTAGTGAGAGCTTAACTGATCGTTTCTGCCGATTAGATACAGAAAAATTTGGCGAAGTCGAAAACATCACTGATAAAGAATATTACACGAATAGTTTCCATTATGACGTTCGTAAAAACCCAACTCCGTTTGAAAAACTAGATTTTGAAAAAGATTATCCGAAGTATTGTTCTGGTGGTTTTATCCATTACTGTGAGTACCCAATGCTTCAACAAAACCCGAAAGCATTAGAAGCCGTTTGGGATTATGCTTACGATAAAGTTGGCTATTTAGGAACGAATACACCAATTGATCATTGCTACAAATGTGGCTTTGAAGGTGACTTCAAACCAACCGAACGTGGCTTTGAATGTCCCGAATGCGGCAATCATGATCCAAAAACTTGTGACGTCGTTAAAAGAACCTGTGGCTATTTAGGTAACCCACAAGCACGCCCAATGGTTCACGGTCGTCACAAGGAGATCTCTTCACGTGTCAAACATATGAAGTAATCTTTCTCTACTATTTCGTTCTAATTTACTCTAAGAATAAAGATAGAGCGATCGTTATTCCTTAGAAAACAATCCCCTTTCACAGCGTGACTACGATAAATCGAACGGTGTGTGAACCGTGACCGTTCGATTTATTTGCATTTTTTTGAGGCTAGTCCATTATCTTTTCTGAGACTGCTTGCTGTGAAACTGGTTTGAGTTTTAAGTAAATTTTTCATACTTTGATGTTAGAAAGAAGTTTTTTTATGCGAAATCCTAAACCTAAAGAATGGCTGGCACAAGATTACAGCCAAAATTACATTGCTGATTACAAACCATTTAACTTTGTGGATGGCGAAGGCGTAAGAAATAGTCTTTATGTGAGTGGCTGCTTATTTGCTTGTGAAGGATGTTTCAATAAAGCAGCGCAAAACTTCCGCTATGGTAAACCTTTCACACCAGAGCTGGAAGAACAAATCATTACCGATCTCCGCCATGATTACGTTCAAGGACTGACCCTTTTAGGCGGGGAACCTTTTCTAAACACGGACGTCTGTCTCCAAGTCGTTGAGCGTATCCGACAAGAATTTGGTCAGACCAAAGATATCTGGTCGTGGACCGGTTATACTTTTGACGAACTACTTCAAGACTCCGAAGACAAGTTAGCTCTTTTAGAAAAAATCGATATCTTAGTTGATGGACGTTTTGAACTAAGTAAAAAGGATTTAAAACTACAGTTTCGCGGTAGTAGTAATCAACGCATCATCGATGTCAAAAAATCGCTAGCCGAAAATAGAGTAGTGATTTGGGAAAAATGCAGCGATGCTACAGAATCGTATGAACAAATCAAAAAACAGGAGTTCATTTAGGTCCTCCCACTCCTTATTGAATAAAAAACAGTAGAAACGTATGTTGATTTCCAACACGTTTTCTACTGTTTTTTCATTCCCACAAAGGTAACACAATATTCTCATAAGTCATGGGATCTAAATTCGTTAACGTGATCCCCAAGAGACGTATGCCTTGTTCAATCCCTAAAATTTCTTCCCAAATCAAACTTGCTTGATAAAAGAGCGCTTCTTTCTTATAGATATACTCAGGTAAAGTGACTCTTTTCGTGACTGTCGTATAATCCGTATATCTCACTTTTAACACTACGGTTTTTCCATGTTTCTGGACTCTTTTCAACGACTCTTCGACTTTCTCAGCTAATTGTTGTAATTGTGCTAATACCGCTTCTTCCGTTTGTAGTGGCTGACCATAAGTATGCTCTTTTCCTACAGATTTTCTTTCTCTTGTCACATTGACTGGTGCATCATGGACACCTCTTACTTTTCGATAAAGCGAATAGCCCATCTTTCCAAATTGTTGGATCAACATCATCTCTGTACAATTATAAAGATCTTCTCCAGTGAAAATACCAAGTTCATGCATCTTAGGGACGGTTTTTTTTCCTACCCCATGAAATTTATCAATAGGTAATGCCTTTAGGAACGTCAATGCGTCTTGAGGTGCAACGATAGTAATGCCTTTAGGTTTTTGAAAATCTGAGGCTAATTTCGCTAAAAACTTATTATAGCTCACACCTGCCGAGCAGGTCAGTTTTACCTCTTCCCAAATGTCTCTTTGGATCAAACGAGCAATTTTGATTGCTGATTTACAATTGCGTTTATTGTTCGTCACATCAAGATAGGCTTCATCAATACTGACAGGCTCAACGATATCCGTATATCGGTAAAAAATCTCACGAACAATTTGTGAGATCTCACTATATTTTTGATGATCGCCTGGTTTAAAAATGGCTTGCGGACATAATTCATATGCTTTTTGCGCACTCATCGCTGAATGGATGCCATACTTTCTTGCTTCATAATTCGCTGTAGTAACCACTCCTCGACCACCAGTGTCACTCGGATGTCTGGCAATAACTAAGGGTTTCCCTCTAAATTCTGGATGATCCCGTTCTTCGACAGAGGCAAAAAAGCATCCATATCGATATGAATGATTTTTCTAGATGTATCATTATGTAAAGGAAACTGTAATTCCATCTCACTCACCCCTATCATGATTATATAGGAACTTTTGTTCGGTGACAAGAAGATGGTTACCCACCAAACGGACCACAAAAAAGAGCCGAAATTTCACAAAAACTGAGACATCAATTTCGGAAATCACGACTTCTAAAATGATCATTCATCACTTGAGACTGTTTAGTAAACCAACCAGGTCATCTGAATCATTCGTTACTCAGTTTCTTCAGTCGCTTGCAAGGATGCATCAGAATGAAGAAAATAAATCAACGTTTGTAATTCATTCGTTAAGTCAACATTTTGAATCAACACGTCTGCTGGCGCATTTAATCGAGCAGAAGTAAAATTCAAGATACCTTTAATGCCCGCTTCAGTCAACCGATTAACTACTTCTTGTGCTCGCTCAGCTGGTATCGTCAATATTGCTACTTCGATTTGTTGGATCTTGATTTGCTCAAACATATCTTCCATAGGGTAAACGGGAATCCCATCCACGATCCGTCCAACGATTGCTTCGTTGACATCAAATGCACAACTTACACGGATACTGTTACTTTGATGGAATTTATATTTTAAAAGGGCACTTCCCAAATTACCGACACCGATCAACGCCACATTAGTCAATTGATCATCATTCAATGTTTTTGCGAAAAAATGCATGAGGTCTTCAACATCGTAGCCATAGCCTCGTTTTCCTAATTCTCCAAAATATGAAAAATCACGGCGAATCGTTGCACTGTCAACTTGAACAGCCTCACTTAATTCAGTTGATGATACTTTTTTCTTACCAGCATTATTTAAGATTCGTAAATAACGGTAATACAAAGGTAGCCGTTTGGCTGTTGCCTTTGGAATAACATGATCTTTCACTTAATTACCTCCACTTTTACTTTAAGTTTACTTTGATTTATCCATCATATCAGTATATATAGGAAAAAATCAATTTGATTGCTTGGATATTGTGAAATTTTATTCTTTATTCATTTTTTTATCATTTCTTTGAACCTCGCAGTATCAAGGAATTTATGGTAGACTACTAGTTGAAAAAGAGATTTATTCTTAGAGAATTCACAAAGTAGAAAAGAGGATTCCATGATATTATTACAAGCCAATCAAATTGCTCGTCACTTCGGTGCAGAGATCTTATTTGAGAATATCCATTTAGAAATCAGCACAGGGGCTCGGATCGCATTAGTCGGCCGTAACGGAGCAGGAAAATCAACACTTTTGAAGATCCTTGCTGGAATCGAACGCCCCGATGAAGGAACAATTGCTAAAAATAAAGCTGCTACTTTAGGCTATCTGGCACAAGATACTGGGTTAGATTCAGCAGAAACAGTCTGGAATGAAATGCTTAAATCATTCGAAACAATCCGTCAAATGGAAAATCGAATGCGCGAACTTGAAATCTTGATTAGTGAAGGAACACCTGATACACCTTCCTATGAGTCACTTTTGAAAGAATACGATAAATTACAACACGATTTTTCAGATAGAAACGGTTATGGCTACGAAAATGAAATACGCTCTGTTTTGCATGGCTTTAAATTTGATCCGTCTTTTTATGATCAAAAAATCAATGAATTGTCTGGCGGACAACGCACTCGCTTAGCGTTAGCAAGAATGTTGCTCCAACATCCAGATATCTTGATCTTAGACGAACCAACCAACCATTTAGATATTGAGACTCTCTCTTGGTTAGAAGGCTACCTGCAAAGTTATACTGGTGCCTTACTGATCGTCTCCCATGACCGATATTTCTTAGATAAAGTCGCAACAGAAGTTTACGAATTAAATCGAAAAAAAATGCGCCACTATAAAGGGAATTATTCGAAGTATCTTGACATGAAAGCTGAACAATTAGCAACTGAATGGAAAGCCTATGAAAAACAACAAACTGAGATCCATAAATTGGAAGATTTTGTCGCACGCAACTTGGTACGCGCTTCTACGACGAAAAGAGCCCAAAGTCGCAGAAAAGTCCTTGAGAAAATGGATCGGATTGACCGTCCTCAAGGAGACGAAAAACAAGCTCACTTTCTTTTCAATGTAGCAAAACCATCAGGAAATGTCGTATTACAAATCGAAGATGCTGCGATTGGTTATCATAATGAAGTTTTGTCTGAACCGATCAATCTTGATATTCGGCGTCAAGAAGCCATTGCACTGGTCGGCCCCAATGGTATTGGTAAATCCACGCTTTTAAAATCGATCATCCATCAGTTGCCTTTTATCCGTGGAAAAGAACATTTAGGAACCAATGTGACGATCGGCTATTACGATCAAGGTCAAGCGGACTTACACACCAACAAAACTATTTTAGCTGAATTATGGGATGAACATCCAACGACTCCCGAAAAAGAAATTCGTAGCGTTTTGGGTGCCTTTCTATTTTCTGGTGAAGATGTAGAAAAGACCATCCCCTTGCTAAGCGGTGGTGAAAAAGCCCGAGTCGCCCTTGCAAAACTCGCAATGAATCAAGAAAACTTTTTGATTTTAGACGAACCAACCAACCACCTGGACATTGATAATAAAGAAGTATTAGAAAATGCCTTGATTGATTATGATGGTACTTTGTTGTTTGTCTCTCATGACCGTTATTTCATCAATCGGATTGCCACAAAAGTCATCGAATTATCGGAAAACGGTAGTAAAGTTTATTTAGGTGACTATGATTATTATTTGGAAAAGAAACAAGAAGAAGCGGAGATAGCAGAGCTGTTAGCTGAAAAAACACCAGAAGAAGAGCATATTTCTACGAACAAGAAAACCTATTTCCAAAGTAAAGAGCAACAAAAGCTGATACGTAGTTTACAACGTAAAATCACTCAAATTGAAGAAGAATTAGCTATTTTAGATGAACAGATCGAGTTACTAGAACAGCAAATGGTGTCCCCAGAGAATTTGGATGACCATCTCAAATTAAATGAATTGAATCAAACACTCGAAGCAACTCGCCAATCTCAAGAAACGAAACTTTCTGAATGGGAAGATTTGAGTATTGAGCTTGAAGAATATGAAAATGAATAAAAACAGATAAATAAATATTCATTTCTGCACTAGAAACGCTCTCAAAACAGTACCCTCTGTTTCGAGGGCGTTTCACTTATCACAACGCACACTATCAAAGCAATCTCAAAGTGCTTGTTTATTCTCTACCTAAATTTTCTTGAACTTTTGTCTCACTAGATTGTGCCTTTGTTTCGATTAAACTGGGTTCCTTTATTTTATCAGTTATACTTTCCATCGTTTGGCATCCATTCGTTTGAGTTTTTTGGTTTGTCCGACTCTCCATCTGATCCCTCCCCTTATTCAATGAGAAATCAGTGATCTTCTTTGTTACTTGAAAATCAATTACCACTTTGTTTCTTTGACAGCCTTTAGGATTTATTCGCCCAAACATTTCTTGATAAGCTTGTTGATTTAGCCGATAATTAGTAATTTCCCCTCCCAAACACCGCGATAAAATTTCACTTTTTATCTTTATATTCTTCGCTAGTTCTTCTTTGATTTCCTTTAAATTTCCTTTCTCGAACATTGTATCCAACTTATATTCCTGTAATTTTGCTTCATTTATTTGTAGCCAGATATTTAAATAATCTGTTAAATAAATCTTTTCTTGACTATGGACTTGTATTTCTTTATGAAAGGCTTCAGTATGAGATTCATAACTGGTTTCACCACTATTTACTTCTTCTGCTTTTTTTTCTAGTGCATACAAGCGGATTAATGCTGTAGTCGCCGGACAAAAGTCTTTCGGTTCATGAATCTTTTTATTTAGCTTAAGTAGCATTTCATTGACTTCTTTATCTTGATTATTTGAAAAATTTTTTCTAAGCCATTGAGACAATCCCATTCTAAACACTCCTATCTATCGCTCTTTTACAAGAATTATATCTGTTATTCTTTTTATTAATAGGTCACTTTATTCCTTTCAACCTAAAAAAAACGACTATTACTAAAAGAGAGACTGAGCAAAAATTTTCTCAGTCTCCTCTATTCATTTCCTACTCATTCATACTAGTTGCACCAAAATTCTGTTTGTTTAAGATACTTGATTGAATTCTTGATTTTTCAGTTCATACACTACATCGCAGCCTTTAGCGACATCCTGTTCGTGGGTGACTAAAATAATACATTTCTTTTGCTCATGTGCAATCTCTTGGAAAAGTTTAACGATCTCGCTGGAAGTTGCTTCATCCAAGTTTCCAGTCGGTTCATCCGCAACGATTAGATCGTGTTCACAGCATAGGGCTCTAGTGATTGCTACTCGTTGCTGCTGACCACCAGATAGCATCGTAACTTTTTTATCTGCTAAATCCTTAGTGATTCCGACTTTTTCCAAGTTCGCTAAGGCGTAGGCTTTTTTATCTGTCTGTTGGCTTTGAGCAATCTCCATCGCTGTTACCACATTGTCTACTGCCGATAAATACGGCAGTAGATTATAGGCTTGGAACACAATTGATACATCTTTACGACGATATTCCCGCAATCCAATTTTTTTCAACGATTTGTCGTCATAGAGAATTTCTCCGCTTTTTGGTGTATCTAATCCTGCGATCAGGGATAAAAAAGTCGTTTTCCCTGAACCGCTCGTACCTAAAATTGCATACATTTTGCCTTTTTCAAAAGTTAAATTAACATTTTCGAATAATCGTCGGTTGTCTTCATACCAGTAGCCTAAATCTTTTGTTGATAGTGTCATTAAAAATTCCTCCTTTAATTAGGAAATCAATATTTTCTTCGGATTCAGTCGTAGAATTCCTGCTGATGAAAGGACAATTGAGAATAAACTAATCCCCAGCCCAATTCCTGCAAGACTTAAAATCTCGGTTGGCTGCATTGAAATATTTAGTTCTTGAATTTCTTTTGATTGTGTAAATGGATTGCTTCCCATTTGACCACCACTAGGACCACCGTTTCCGCCACCAGGTGCTTGTCCTTGGTTACCTTGATTTGGACCGCCGTTTCCTGCCGTATTCGCTTCTTGTCCATCTGCATTTTGCGAAGTTGTTTGCTGACTCAACAACTGGTTGCCGACTGCATTACCAACAACATTTCCGCTAGCTGCAGCGATCCCTAAAGCGAAGATCATGCAGACAAAAATCTCAACGAAAAATTGTGAAATAACTTTGACCCGTGATTCACCTAATGAAAGTAATACACCGATCTCATATTTACGTTCACGAATCGACAGCATAATAATCAATGTCAAAATAATGACTCCGGCTACGGCTACTAAAATCACGATATTCTTCGCAAAGCTTGATACATTATTCAATGGTTGAAGCATTTGCTGATACATTTGATCATTGGTTTCTAAGCTGAATGTATCCGTATCGATCAATTTATTCGCTGCTTCTACAAAGCTGTCCATGTCTTTGGGATCATCTAAGTTATAAACTGCCGAATCGATCGTTTTTCCTTCCGATCCAGTTAAGGTGTTAACCAGTGTATAAGAAGAAAAAATCGTGTTCGCTGGATTCATAAAGTTGAAGCGAGCACTCATACTGTTGCCAGAATCACTTGTTTTGTAAATACCTTTAATAGTAACTTCAACATCTTTATCATCGGTATCTTTAATCTTAAATTTGTCCCCGACACTTAGATCGTTCGCTTCCGCTAAACTTTGCTCGATCAGTACATTATTCGTCCCTTCATCATCCGAAGTGATTGCCTTGCCTTCAACTAGGCTAGCTGTTCCTGATGAAAAATCACTGTAAGAATTACTTTCGGAAACACCTTTAATTTGGAAATCCCCTTGACTCATCCCACCAGGTGCTTTCTGTCCACCAAATCCAACAGCTTGTTCATCCGAAGATTCCTCTTCACTGTCACTATCACTCGAGATCGGTGTAATCCCTGTGCCTTTATCCGCTGAAGTACTTGCTTCAAATGAATACGATTTAACATTCGCTAATTCTGCGATTTTTTTTGCATCACTCAAGTTGACGGGTGTCTGTTCAAAGCTACCTGGATCTGGACGACTGCTTTCATCATCTGAATCTGAATTTGATTGCTGTTTGAACATTGCCTCTCGGTTCGTTGATAAGGTGACGGTCGCCCCGACACTTTTTTTCGCATTCGTGGTCGCCAGTTCAGCGCCGCTGCGGATCGTTAACCCCGCTAATACAAAAATTAATATGGCGGAAAAGACGGTGATCATAATGATGCTGCGTCCTTTTTTTGCCCAAAGGCTTTGAATCGCCCGTTTGATATAATTCATTTGGGTTCCTCCTTCATTTGTCTGTTTATAGAATAGGCAAGTTGGCTTAACCGAAGCTTAAACGAGATAAAAAAGTTTTTAAGGTTGTTTTAGGAAAGCGTGGTAAACTGAGTAAGTAATAGATGAAAAAGGAGAAAATCAATGATAAACCTTTTAATAGTAGAAGATGAAGCGACACTTTCAGATAATATAAAAGAAATCTTGTCGGATTTAGGTGAGATCACACAGATCTATGATGGGGAAGAAGGCTTATTTGAAGCAGAAACTGGTGTTTATGATCTAATATTGCTGGACCTGATGCTGCCAGGGAAAAACGGCTACGAAATCTTAGCAGAATTACGGAAAAAAAATATCCAAACCCCTTTGCTGATTCTAACTGCCAAAGATGGCCTAGAAGACAAAATCACTGGATTTCAAAAAGGTGCAGACGATTATTTGACGAAACCTTTTTATCGCGAAGAACTGATTATGCGGGTCAAAGCGTTATTGAAGCGTTCGTTAGGATTGTTTTCTGAGAATCAAATCGTCTATAAAAATATTACCTGCAACCTTGCGACGAAAGAAGTAACCATCGACGATGAGATCTTATCAATTCAAGGAAAAGAATTTGATCTCTTGGTTTATTTCATCCAAAATAAGGGCGTGATTTTAACAAAGGAGCAAATCTTCGATCGGATTTGGGGATTTGATTCCGATACGACCATTACAGTTGTAGAAGTATATATGAGTCACTTAAGAAAACATTTGAAGCCGTCAGGTGCAGATCAGTTCTTTAAAACACTGAGAAATGTCGGCTACATCTTACAAAAGGATTAATGCTATGAATACCGAAATATCAAGAAAACAACGATTAAAATTTTTCTTCTTAAATGTAGCCGCTTTTGCAGGTATCTTCCTATTATTAGGATTTATAACTCTACAGCTGCTGCAAAGCTCGGCCTACCGCCAGACAGACCTGTCACTAACTCAAATGGCGGAGAATGAACATCTTATTCAGATGGAAATCAACCGGTACCAACAAAGCAATCCCTTTCTGGCACAAATGCCGGGCGATCAGCTGAGAGAGAATGGACCAGAAGGCAATAATCAGTTCAATACTCAGATCATTTTATGGTCAAAAGAAGGAGCGATTCTCAACAAAGACACGATTGGTGGACGGTTCACTGAACTGGAAAATTTAACCTTAGATAAGAAAAATCTCGATTCTGTTCAAGCATTAAGTTTAAAAAATGCAGGCTATTCTAGCCAAAAACTTTCCTTTCATTCGTATACAATCAAAGCAGATAAAGGAGGAGACATCGCCTATATTCAATTTTTAGCCAATACCAATCAAATCGCAGACTCCATGAAAACCTTCAAGACAACACTGATTATCTGTATGGTCGTTTTTTGGCTGATTTCGATTGGAATAAGCTTTTACATTTCAAAAATGAATATGCAACCCATCATGCTCTCATGGCGCAAACAACAGGAATTTGTTGAAAATGCCTCTCACGAATTACGCACGCCACTAGCAATCATTCAAAACAGCCTGCAGCAATTGTTCACCCGACCCAATCACACCATCTTGGAAGAGTCTGAACCAATTGCCCAAGCCCTGAATGAAACACGGCGAATGAAAAGCCTGACTGAAGACCTGCTAACCTTGGCACGCAGTGATTCCAATCAGTTGCTTCTGCAGAAAGAATAATCCCAAAGACTTTATTCGTCAATTAGCCCAGCCCTTCCAGGAAATCGCAGAAATAAACGATCAATATTTTGTCTTGGAAAACTTTGCCGATCAACCAGTGATAGTCGACGAAAAACGTATCCACCAAGTTCTAGTTATTCTGCTGGACAATGCGCTAAAATACACAGAAGCTAAAGAAAAAATTGTCCTGCAATCTGAAATCTCCAACGATAATTGGCTGATTGAAGTCAAAAACAACGGGCCATCTATCAGCGATGAAGACAAAAGACGAATTTTTGAACGCTTCTACCGCGAAGACCGCTCTCGTTCTAAAGAAACTGGTGGATATGGTCTTGGTCTCGCAATTGCCAAACAAATCATCACTCAGCATAAAGGCAAACTGTCCGTAAGGGACTGGGAACCTAGAGGAGTCGTTTTTCAAATACAATTGCCAATGAAATAGATGACAAAACGACTAAATTGTGACCAGATGATAGATTTTTATACCTGTATGTAATTCCTTCTCTTTTGTTTCTATACTTTGTGTGACTGAGCCAAAACTTGTCTCAGTCTCTTCTAGTATCTCTAAAAACGAATAAACGGTGAAAAAAAGACACCTTGAAATCCTTTAGAATTAGTTTAACGAACCAATTCATAGGAGGATTCAAGATGTCTGATACTCAGTTTATCAAACATATCCTAAACATTCTAAACCTGATTATCTATTTCGCGGAAAATTGTTTAACCAAATAAAAAGAACAGAAAAAAGTATTTCTTCTTTCTCTTAGATTCTTCGCATTCTTTCAGTAAGATAAAAGGATTCAGCTTTTTAACACTTAGGCAATTTGCAATGTATCAACTTTAAATTGTTCGTCTACGTATTTGGCATAGGTTTTGTGTTTTTCAACAAGCTCAGCGTGTTTTCCTGAACCGGTTACTTTTCCTTTTTCGATAAAGTAGATTTTATCAGCATCCACGATCGTTGATAGACGATGTGCGATCACTAATGTTGTCCGACCTTTCATCAGATTTGCCAAGGCTTGTTGGACTTTTGCTTCTGATTCAGAATCAAGACTTGCTGTTGCTTCATCCAACATCAAGACCTTTGGATCTCTTAAGAACGCTCGAGCGATTGCCAGTCGTTGCCGTTGGCCTCCAGAAATTTTCGTACCACGCTCGCCCACTTCTGTATCTAAACCATTGGGCATCTCTTCCACAAATTGACGTGCATAGGCTAATTCTAACACTTCCCAAAGCTGCTCATCTGTGTAAGTATCCGCTAATCCATAAGTTAAATTATAACGGATCGTTCCTGCCATAATAGCAGAATCTTGGGAAACATAGCCAATTTGACTACGATAATTGGACAACTTGATCTTTTGGATCTCCGTTGTGCCAAATTTGATCGTACCTGCTGTTGGCTCATAAAAACGTTCTAATAAACTGAATGTAGTCGATTTCCCTCCACCAGAAGGACCCGCAAAAGCAATGATCTCGTTAGGTTTAGCTTCAAAAGACACATTCGTTAAAATCGGTTCCTCAGGTGCATCACTATAAGCAAAGTCCACGTTAGAAACACACAATGTTTTGTTCGATAAATCCACTTCTTCACCAGATTCAAAGTCTTCAGGTACTTCATTCAATAATTCTTGTACACGGCGTGTCGAACCAGCAGCTTTTGCCATTTCAGAAAACAACGTGGCAATCGTTGGCATCGCGCCGATCAGATTGAAGAGATACATGAGAAAACTCATCAATACCCCGATCGTCATCGCACCAATCGCAATACGATGCATTCCATAAGCTAGCAAACCAAAGACCATACTCATAAAAACCATCATCATGATTGGTTGCATTGCAGCATCAAAGACTGCTTCTTTTTTACCAACGCGAAACAAACGATCGGCTTCATTTGCTGCCCGTTCTTGTGCTTGTTGTTCGGCATTCGACGTTTTTACTAAACGAATTTCAGACAACGTTTCTGTTGCGATTCCATTGAAATGACTCATAGCATCTTGACGGATATGACTGATCTTTGAACCAAAGGTCATCACAGGAATCATCAATAGGATAACGACGGGAACAGCAATAACCATGGCTAGCGACATATGCCAGTCCATTCGGATCATCATATAAACAGTCCCGATTACGGTAATGATGCTCGCAATCGTTTGTGGAAACGTCACAGCCAACAGTTGTTTTACCTGGGTCGTATCATTCGTTACTCGGCTGGACATCTCACCCGCCTTCACCGAATCAAAATAGGTGACTTTCAGTATCGTTAATTTATTCCATAAACGTTTTCGCATATTTTGAATGACGTTTTCGCCAAAAATTCCTAGAACCGTCCCACCAATCGCTGAAATTACAGCTGAAAAAACGAACATCCCCACGACTCTTCCTAATAAAGCATAATCGATCCCCTCTTGAAAATGATTAACTAAATTAGCCGCCAATTTAGGAACATAAACTTGTACAGCTGATGAACCTGCTAATAAGATCATGCCGATCGCCAGTAAAGGATAGCGCGGTTTTGTTTGTTTGATTAAACCAAGAAATTCTTTCAAAGAAAATCTTGTGTTCGTTTGTTTCATCGAGATACTAACGGGTCTTCCGCCTCCACCTTGTGCCATTATTTTCTACGTCCTTTCTTCCATCCTTCAAAGCCACCGTAATGTCTATCAAATCGTCCATCGAAGGCATCTCGATCAAAGCCACCTCGACCAAAACCACCGAATCCACTGCGATCCATCATCTGTTCACGTGCTCTGCCAAAATGCGCACTCATCTTATTGAATCGTTCCCAGCGTTGATCATCGCCGAAAACTTCAGCTAATTTTTCTTGAAATTCAGGACGATTGATATTTTCATTCATTCGTTCAAGGTAGGTATTCAATTGTGCTAACTCTTCTTCTGCAAAACCTTTAAATAAGAAATCTTTTAACGTTGTACTGATTGAACCACGCTCTTGCAGACTTTCTCGACCTTTATCAGTAATCTTGACCAAAGTCACTCGGGAATCCGTTGCTGATTTTTCCCGCATGACCGTCCCAGCCTCTTCTAATTTTTTGATGATTTGTGTCACACTAGACGGTTTAATATCTAGCACTTCAGCTAATCGTCCTGCCGTCACATCGTCCTCAGCCACTAAAATTTTTAATGTTTCAAAAGCATTGTCTGTCTTTTCTTCCACTTGATAGGCAAAAATCAAAAACGGTTGATGCGCAATCTCTAACAGATTTTCTAAGATTTCATGATTATTCATAAGATGACCTCCAAAATACTTACTTAGTTTATATCGATATCAACAAAATAAATGATAAACTATTTATTTTGTTTGTCAATAACTAAACTAATTAAATAGTTAAAAAAATAGTTAGCCAAAAAAATCTAAAATTGACTAACACTTGATAAGTGAGTTGGTTTGTTTTTTTCAATACGCATTATCCCTTCTATTTTTTTATTTTCAAACAAAAAAATAGACTCAGTTCTTTTTGGATTTTCAAGAAAATAACTAAGTCTATATGCTATAATCCTTTATGACAGTAAAGTTTAATGACGGTGGCTTTCCATTCTGAAAGCGAGGTGGTGCTTATGCACATAATCCCACACTTTAGAGAAAGGAGATGCCTTTTTGTCCGCATATGAGACAATTCAAACCATTCTTGGGTTTGGTATGTTTACCATTTCTTTGATTGGCTTGGTTGTATCTATGCTTAAACATGACAAAAAGAAATAGCCGTCACTTTAGCGAGAAGACTGGCTATTTCTTTTTGAAATATTTAGTTTAATTGCCACCGTCTTTAGCGGTGCTGTCAAAAGGGAACTGTTGACGCAGTTCCTTTTTTCATATTTATTATAGCATACCTCTATTCAATAAAAAACAAAAGAACGGTTATTTTTTTAAAGCAATGATCACTAAGTCTATAGGCTCCGATCCTTTGTGACAATAAAGTTTAACAACGGTGGCTTTCCATTCTGAAAGCGAGGTGGTGCTTATGCACATAATCCCACACTTTAGAGAAAGGAGATGCCTTTTTGTCCGCATATGAGACAATTCAAACCATTCTTGGGTTTGGTATGTTTACCATTTCTTTGATTGGCTTGGTTGTATCTATGCTTAAACATGACAAAAAGAAATAGCCGTCACTTTAGCGAGAAGACTGGCTATTTCTTTTTGAAATATTTAGTTTAATTGCCACCGTCTTTAGCGGTGCTGTCAAAAGGGAACTGTTGACGCAGTTCCTTTTTGCACGATTATTATAGCATGACTCTATTCTTCTGTTCAATGTTAATTTCTAGCATCTTGATTAAAGATTAAAATTGACTTCTATCAATTCATATAAACACCAAAAATTCTGATATCAAGGCATTTTTGAGTAAATAGCTTACTAGCAAACCCTAACTGATCACAGTAGTACGATAGTCAAAGAGGATATTTTTAACTAAATTGATTTATCGTATAGTGTGATAGAGGGAACTAGTTCTACTTACTTATGCAATAAAACATATCTAAAGAGTTTTATTTGAAAAAAATATATTGACATTTTATACTTGAATTATCAAATAAAAAGGACGTGAAGATAAATGTCAAATTTAGAACATAAAGAAGAAAAAACTTTAGACAAAATTATTGCTACGGTTAATAAACTGGATAAAGAATTAGACGAACTTGATACGTTATCTGAAAATCCAGAAAAAAAACATAACCTAAAAAAATGGTTAGTTGAACGAAAAGCGATTCATGAAATTAAAAAAATTCTTCATGAAGCTGGTAAATATGAGAAATATGATGAAAAAGAACTTGATAAAGAATTTAAAGAAATTAATGATTTATTACAATAATTGATTTATACGACTCATTTTGAGTCGTTTTTTATTTATAATAAAGCATTCCTTTCAAGAAGATAAAACAAATGAGAGTCATTGTTTAAGTTTAGTTTGTATATAAAGTCTATAGCTATTTTTAAATTCAATATCTGCTATTTTCATTACTTTTTTCATTGCTTCATCTGAAGAGTCAAACTGGTACCTATTCTTTTCGAATCCATCTTCAACTATCGTGTATTGATCTTGGTTATAACAGATAAATACATAGCGATCTTTTTTGAATGTAAGAATTTTTAAAGCGAAACAGTTCTTTGACTTAAATGTTTTTTTCAAATATTGTTTTAATTGCTTTTTATAAATCATGTTCATTTTACGGCACTTCTACTTTCTTCATCGACTAGCCATTGATTTTTGTTGAATCGATTAACCAACTTATTTACTTCCTTATCAAATAAAAATTTTTTCAACGTTCGACTAATATAAAAAACTTGCACCTTTTTGCCATCTATTCTAAAAGCAATTCGAAAATCTTCCTTTCCTAAATGGATTTTCATTTCATAAATAGAGTATTTTGCAGATGAATGGACAGGTTTGATGCGATAAAAATTATGTGTCAAATACTCATTCACTTTATATACGATTATTTCTTGGTATTTTTTTGATTGATTCTCAGAAAATACATCGGAAAATTCCTTGCTGAACTCTACAGAGTACATAACTATACCTTCTTTGTTAGATGATTTATGTAAAGGATAGAATACAAATACAATAGAATGTCTCATACATCACAATATAATTATAGTTGATAAAACAACCTATTTCTATTCATATTCATTATATCAACTATAAAAAATAGCCACCAAAAGGCGACTGAAAAATAGGCTTTTATTTGTAAGTTACCTTACAGGCTTTAGACTAATCCAACCAATGCCTATCAAAAACATATCATACTTGTTGCATCACTATTTCGTCTATTTTCTCTGGTAGAAAATCGCTGGTAGAAAAGATAAAATAACACAAAAAAGCGCCTAAAAAGACGCTTTTGGTAGAAAATTGGAAAACTGAGTATCAGAAAGTACGTGAAATAGGCTATTTTAAGATTGATTTTCTCCCAATTTCACTAAGTTTTACCAGCTTTTCCGATACATCTTGAACTCTAAGAACAAGTCGTTATAGATTCCTAAAAACTTAGGTCCAAGGTCTTCATAAACTTCTAGATGAGAGATGGTTTCATCAGAGGGATAGAATTGTTCATCTTGGGAAATTTCTTTTGGTAAAAGAGCTTTCGCTTTTTTGTTAGGTGTTGAGTAGCCAATGTATTCAGCATTTTGGGCAGCATTTTCTGGTTTCAACATAAAGTTGATGAAATCATACGCACCTTCTTTGTTCTTGGCTGTTTTCGGCATCACAATATTATCAAACCATAAATTCGAACCTTCTGAAGGGATCACATAATGAAGATGTTCATTTTCAGACATCATATCTGCTGCTTCTCCAGAAAAAGTTACTGCGACGGATGCTTCTTCATTGATCATATACATTTTGATTTCATCAGCTACGATCGCTTTGACATTAGGGGTTAGTTTGTTCAGTTTATCTGCAGCTGCATTCAATTGATCCATCTCTTTGCTGTTCAACGAATAGCCCAAACTGTTCAACGATAGCCCCATCACTTCTCTGGCACCATCGATCAACATCAAACTATCTCTTAATTTCGGTTTCCAAAGATCATTCCAGTGCTGGATTTCCTCTTTATTGAAAACTTTATCATTATATACGATCCCCAAGGTTCCCCAAAAGTATGGAATCGAATAGGTATTTTGGGGATCAAAGTCTAAATCCAAAAAGCGCTCATCAATGTTCGCTAATCCTTTGATCTTGGAATGGTCTAAAGGAAGCACTAATTTTTCTTTGATCATCTTTTGGATCATGTATTCACTAGGAATGGCTATATCATAATTTGTGCCACCTTGTTGGATCTTAGTAAACATGGCTTCATTGGAATCAAACGTTTCATAATTGACCTTATACCCATATTCTTTTTCAAATTTTGTGATCAAGCTAGGATCAACGTAATCGCCCCAATTATAGATCGTAACGATTTTTGCTCCACTCATTCCACTTGCTTGTTCTAATTGCCGTACACCAAAGAGCAAGATCAAGATGATCACAACGATACCCACAAACAGTGATTGTAATTTTTTCATCGTAAGCGTGCGACCTCCTCACGTCCTCGGCGATTTTTTCTCAGTTTTTTTGAACGATTTTCTTTACTAATGAAATAATAACCGATCACTAAAACCATCGAAAATAGGAACACTAATGCACTTAACGCATTGATTTCTAAACTGATTCCTTGACGAGCACGAGAATAGATTTCTACTGACAACGTAGTGAATCCATTACCTGTCACGAAAAAGGTCACCGCAAAATCGTCTAATGAATAAGTAAATGCCATAAAGTAGCCTGCAATGATGCCCGGAGATAAGAATGGTAAAATAATATTTTTTACGACTTGAAAATTATTTGCACCTAGATCTCTAGCGGCATCAACCATCGAATCATTCATTTCTTGTAATTTAGGTAATACCATCAATACAACGATTGGGATACTAAAGGCAATATGAGAAAGCAAAACACTTTGGAAACCTAATCCAAAGCCTAAAAAAGTAAAGAAAATCAAGAAACTGGCACCAATAATTACATCTGGTGAAACTAATAAAATATTATTCATACTTAGTAATGTCGTTCTTGCTTGACGTTTTTTAGTATAGTAAATCCCCATTGCCCCAAACGTTCCGATAATCGTTGCGATCAGTGCCGATAAAAAGGCTAACATAAAAGTGTTCAATACAATAATGATCAATCGTGTATCTTCAAAAACTGCCTGATAATGGTCCCAAGTAAAACCGGTAAAGTTGTTCATGGTACCACCGTCATTAAAGGAGTAGAAAATCAAATAAAAGATAGGCAAATATAATAGTAGAAAAACAATAAAGAGGTAAAGGTAAGACCACTTAAATTTTTTCATCATGCGCGGCCTCCCTTCTTCTTCTCACCCGTCAGCAACATCACTATAAACATTGCAATAATCAAAATAACTCCGATCGTCGAACCCATCCCCCAATTTTGAGTCACGAGAAAATGTTGTTCAATTGCTGTTCCTAAAGTGATCACACGATTTCCACCAATCAGTCGTGTCAACATGAACAATGACAGTGAAGGAATAAACACTGCTTGAATCCCACTTTTTACACCATTCAATGACAATGGGAATACTACTCGGCGAAATGTTTCAAAATTATTAGCTCCTAGATCACGGCTAGCACTGATCAATGACGGATTCATTTCTTCCAATGCATTGAATATCGGCATAATCATAAATGGAATCTCGATATAAGTTGCCACAAATAAAAAACTAAAATCGGTAAACAAAATTTGTCTTGGAGCAATCCCTAAAAATTCAAAAAATTGATTCACACTTCCATGGATACTAAAAATACCAATAAACGCATAAGCTTTTAGTAATAAATTCACCCATGTTGGTAAGATGATCAGCATCAACCACAACTGTTTATGTTTTAATTTAGTTAAAAAATAAGCAGTCGGATAGCTGATGATTAATGTAAAAAAGGTGATCAAAAAGGCATACCAAACAGAATTTAACGCCATGAAAAGATTCGTTCTAGACGTCAAAAAAGTAGCATAATTATTTAAAGTAAAGTGTCCATTCATATCAAAAAAAGATTGGTAAATGATCATCAAAACTGGTGCGATCACGAATAGACCAAGCCAGAGTACATAAGGAACAGAGTAGATTCTACGCATTGCTTTCATTGACTATTCCTCCTTACTCTTCATAACTATCAAGTCGTGCATCAAATTCTTCTTCTGATTCATTAAAACGCATGACATGGATATCTTCTGGATCAAAGGCTAGACCAACTTTGCTACCCTCTTTTGCTTTTTTCGTTGAATGAACCGTCCATTCATTTTGTTGCTCATCGTAACAGACAATTTCATAGTGGACCCCACGAAACAGTTGCGTATCAACAGTCACAACCAGTTTTCCCTTATCAGGGGTAGTAATCGTTAAATCTTCAGGGCGCAAGACGACTTCAACTGGTTCATTGGGACGCATTCCACCATCAACACATTCAAATCGTTTGCCAACAAACTCTACAAGATTATCGTCGATCATCACACCATCAACGATATTGCTTTCACCCACAAAATCAGCCACAAAATGATTGATCGGTTCATCGTAGATATCGACAGGTGTTCCACTCTGCACGATTTTCCCCTTATTCATCACAAAGATTTCATCGCTCATTGCTAAAGCTTCTTCTTGGTCATGTGTCACAAAAATAAATGTAATTCCCAAACGTTGTTGCAGCTCTCTTAATTCATACTGCATATCCGTTCGCAGCTTCAGATCCAGCGCAGACAGAGGTTCATCTAACAATAATACTTTAGGTTCATTAACGATAGCCCGCGCGATAGCCACACGTTGTCTTTGTCCACCAGACATTTCGCTAATTTCTCGATTTTCGTACCCAGGAAGTTGCACCATGCGAAGTGCATCTTTGACTTTTTTCTCAATATCGACTTTATTCATTTTTTTGATTTTCAATCCAAAAGCGACATTGTCGAATACATTCATATGAGGAAATAAGGCGTAATCTTGGAAAACCGTATTTACTTGCCGTTTATTAGCTGGCACATCATTTAATCGTTTTCCCTCAAAATACATTTCGCCTTCAGTAGCATCTGTGAAACCAGCAATAATTCGTAAAATCGTTGTTTTTCCACAACCCGAAGGACCTAATAAGGTATAAAATTTCCCTTGTTCGATCTCAAAACTCACTTTTTTCAAAATCGTTTCATCATCATAGCGTTTGACCACCTGATCAAATGAAATAATTGGTTTTCCCACTTTTTAACCCCCTAAAATTACAAGTACGATTCAGTAGCGACAATCAATGCCCTCGTACGTTTTGATTGATGATTCTTCAATTGGTGGTGCTTTGTTGCTTGGTAATAGATCGATTGACCTGCTTTGGCAATATATCGCTCTTCACCTAAGCTTAACTCTAATTCCCCCTCTAACACAAAAATAAACGTTTCTGATAAAGAAGGTTCAAATAATTTATACTCTCCTGCTTCATTGAATGTCAGTAAAACAGGTTCCATTTCTTTTTCATTCGAATCAGAGACCAACCATTCAAGTTGATAACCATTTTCTTCATCTAAATAAACGGTATGATCTTCTTTAGAATAAACAACTTGTAGATTCACTGTTTCTTGATGGAAAAATTCTTCAGGGGAAACACCTAATACTTCAAGAATCGAAAAAAATGTTTCCATGGATGGCGAACTCAAGTCACGTTCTAATTTAGAGATATAGCCTTTTGATAAATCCGTACGTTCACCTAATTCTTCTTGTGTCAAATTTTTCTGGATACGTAAATTTCTTAACTTCTCACCTATTTCCATCTCATTCCTCCTCCATGAAGTTTTCTAATAGTAAACATCAAGTTTACTCTCACTCGTACTAGTATACAAATTTTGATCAAAAACACAACCCTTTTTATTTTAAATTTCAAGAAAAACATCTTTTTTATTTGAAAGAATAAGTTTCACTTTTTTTAGTCACTAATCATCAGCGAATCACCATAAAATAGATTGATTTATGGTATGATAAAAGAAAAATTTTGAGAGGAGTTCTGTTTTTACATGAATAAATTTAAAGCGTTTCAAGTAAATAATGTTCCGCATTTTCATACTTCGATCATTGACCAGGAAATGCCTCTTTTATCAGCGAACGAAGTGTTGGTCAAAGTTGCTTATTCTGATGTTAACTATAAAGATGCACTAGCTAGTAGTGAATCTGGTGGGGTCATCCGCTCTTATCCTATGACACCTGGGATTGATCTTTCAGGAACCGTTGTCGAAAGTCGAGATGAACGTTTCAAAACAGATGATTCTGTTCTCCTAACTGGTTATGGCTTGGGCGTCACTCAACCTGGAGGCTATAGCCAGTACCAGAAAGTTTCTGGTGATTGGTTGATCCCACTTCCGAAAACCTTGTCACTTCGTCAGGCAATGGTATTAGGAACTGCTGGCTTTACTGCACTTTTATGTGTGAACGCCCTCATAACAAAAGGGATGAAGACGAGTGACCGTATTGTTGTAACCGGAGCATCTGGCGGAGTAGGCAGTACCGCTGTGGCAATTTTAAAAAAATTGGGTTTTACTTCGATCATCGCTCTTTCACGCAAAAAAGAATCGGTGGAATGGCTGAAAAAATTAGGAGCGAATGAAGTCCTATCCCCAAATGAATTTCTTCCTGAAAAGACAAAACCTTTAGGAAAGCAACAAATCGATTATGTCATTGATACGGTTGGTGGGGACTTATTGACCCAACTCCTTCCTTTGATCGCCTATGATGGTGCTGCGACATTATGTGGAAATGCTGGAGGAATCAAATTGACCACTACTGTATTACCGTTTATTTTGCGCAATATCCAGTTGATCGGTATCGATTCAGTCAATGTTCCGCATGAAAAACGTTTCTCCTTATGGCAACAATTAGCTGATCTTGCTATTGCTGATGATCTTTTCGTTAAAGAAATCGCCTTGGAGGAATTGCCCAAAGTGATTCAAGGATTGTTAGCTGGGCAACATCAGGGAAGAACACTAGTTAATGTAGGTGAAATGAAATGAAGATATTGATTACGGCTGGTGGCACAAGCGAAAAAATTGATCAAGTCCGTTCAATCACAAATCATTCGACTGGGCAGTTAGGTAAAAAGATTGCTGAAACATTGGTAGCTGATTCAACAGTAACGATCGACTATGTCACGACAAACAGTGCTGTCAAGCCAACGTCACAGGACAATATTCGCTTTCATCTAATCGAGTCCACTCAAGATTTATTTGAAACTTTGGAAAGATTACTGACAAGTGACTCTTATGATGCCATCATCCATAGTATGGCAGTGAGCGATTTCACTCCTGCTTTTAGCCTATCTGAAGAACAATTGGCACAGAGCATTGACCAAACACCGCTAACGCCAGAACACCTTTCTTCATGGTTCCGAGACCATGAAATAAATCCTAATAAAGCTGAAAAAATCTCTTCTGACACAGAACACTTGTTAATTGCCTTGAAAAAAACGCCTAAGATCATCAGCTATCTAAGAAAATGGCAACCAGAAGCAACCATCATCGGCTTTAAGTTATTAGTCGATGTTTCAAAAACAGAACTTTTAGCAGTCGCCAAAAAAAGCATCATGAAGAATCAGGTAGACTACATCCTTGCGAATGATCTGACACAAATCGACGGAACAAACCATCACGGCTATCTATTAGGGGCAGACGGAACAATCAAAGAAGCTCAGTCCAAGGAAGAAATTGCTAAATTATTAGCATCGGTTATAATAGAACCAGTTTCCTTTAACCAATGAAACGCTGAAAAGAATTCTCTGATTTATTTCTTAAAACACAAAAGTTAAGCTTGATTTTAGCAGGGAATGAAAGGAGTAAACAATTATGAAAAAAATTCTATTGGGGGTTACTGGCAGTATCTCTGCTTATAAAAGTGCGGATATTACCAATCAACTCGTGAAACTTGGCTACCAAGTAGACGTGATCATGACAGAAAGCAGCACTCACTTCATCACGCCACTTACGTTACAATCTTTATCAAAACGTGCCGTCCATACCGATGTCATGCAAGAAAAAGAACCTTCAGTGATTAATCACATCGAACTGGCAAAACAAGCAGACTTGTTCTTGATTGCTCCTGCTACGGCTAATATTATCGGTAAATTAGCAAATGGATTAGCAGATGATCTGCTCTCAACAGTTGCAATGGCACTCCCTGCAGATACTCCGAAGTTGATTGCTCCTGCAATGAATACAAATATGTATCAACATCCGCTCAATCAAAGGAATTTAAATACGTTAAAATCAATCGGCTATCAAGAAATCGAGCCAAGAGAGTCGTTGTTGGCTTGTGGTGATTTTGGCAAAGGTGCTTTAGCTGATACCCAAATAATCATTGATCAAACGGTACAATTGATTAATGAAAGAAACGCTTAATATAAAAGGAGTCATTATGAAAAACACACGTACTTTTGCTTTGACTGCTATGTTTTTAGCAATCATGATTTTATTAGCGGTCACACCGCTTGGGTTTATTCCTATTGGTCCAATCAACGCTACGACCATGCACATCCCAGTGATCATTGCATCAATCGTTTTAGGCCCACGTTTAGGTGGCTTTCTAGGAGGAACATTCGGCTTGATTAGTATGATCCGTAGTACGGTCATTCAAACACCTTTGTCATTCGTCTTCTCTCCATTCATTCCAGTGATTGGTACAGATCATGGAAGTTTGAAAGCATTGTTGATTGCTTTTATTCCACGGATATTGATTGGTGTTGTTCCCTATTTTGTCTATAAAGGAATACTAAAGTTAAGTAAAAATAAATTCCAAGGAGTTTCTTTGTTTTTAGCAGGCTTAGCTGGTTCTTTCGTGAATACGATCCTAGTGATGAATATGATCTATTTCTTATTCCAACAAGATTATGCTCAAGTGGTCGGAAAAAGTATCCATGCGTTATATACTGCTATTTTAGCTGTTATCTTTACGAGTGGTGTTCCAGAAGGAATCATCGCTGGAATTGCTACAGTCGCTGTTGGTAGTGTCTTGCTTCGTTTGATGCATGCGACACCCCAACCTAAATAAGACAATTAGCTGATAGCGAACATGATCTTCTTTGAATCAAAACATCCATCCCAATTTTTGTTGAAATTGGTAGATGGATGTTTTTTACTTAAAAATCATCAACAGTATGAAAGCTTCTACTCCTTGGAGCAAGCCTGAATTTGTCCCATCTAAGTTCCCCATGCTGTTTATTATCCTATCCACGGCGTTCTCAGAGCTGATCTTCGGCAATAAGCCTGAATTTTTCAAAATATGTGAAGCTATTTTAAAAAATTCTTTCTTATTGTCTTCTAAGTCCTCAATGCTGTTCACAACCTTATCCACGGCGTTTTCAGAGCTGACCCTTCGGCAATAAGTCGAAAAATCTCAAAACATGAAAAGCTGTTTCGAGATTTTCCTCCTTATTGCTCCTGCGATTACTCGTCGCAGTTTCTACTTGGTGAGTGCTCAGGTCAGAACGCTCTGTTCACGACCTTCTTCTCACATTTTTTTTGTTTAGTGTTATGATTGATAGTGATTATTATAAGAAAGGATGATTAAAATGAAAATTTTTGTTGTAGGTGCTAATGGCCAAATTGGTCGGCATTTAATCAAAGACCTTGCAACTACTAGACATCAAGTGACAGCAGGTGTACGTGAGGTTGCAACTCAATCTTTAGTAAAAAAAGATAATGTCACTTATGTTTCTTTCGATCTTACTTGGACAATTGAAGAAATGGCAGATGCTTTTAAAGGTTGTGATCTCGTTATTTTTGTTGCGGGTTCGCAAGGGAAAAACTTATTGCAGATCGACTTAGACGGTGCGATCAAGACAATGATAGCGGCCGAATCAGCACATGTTTCTCGCTACTTTATGATTAGTGCTGTTTTTGCCGAGGATCGCAGCAAATGGCCAGATTCTATGATTGATTACTACATTACGAAACATTATGCTGATGAGTGGCTGAAACAACAAACAACTTTAGATTATGTAATCATCCAGCCAGTGTCATTGACAAATGAAGAAGTTACTACAGTCCAACTGGCAAAACCAACCGAAGCCACTGCTAAAACCGTCTCTCGTCAAACAGTAGCTGCTGTTTTGACAGCTTTAGTGGAACAACCAACTATAACTAAAACAACGCTAGTACTATCTGAAGGAACGCAGGAAATTTCAACTGCGTTGCAGCAAATAGTCGAGGAGGAATAAGAAATGCGAGCCATCACGATCAAACATCCCGGTTCTGCCGAAGTACTACAAGAGATCGATGCACCAAAACCAATAGCGGAAAAAGGACAATTACTCATAAAAGTCCACACAGCGGCAATCAATCGAACGGACATCATGCGTCGAGAAACAACGAATCAACAGACTCCTTACCCAATTCTTGGCGTAGAAGTAGCTGGAGAAGTGGTTGAAAACCGAAGTGATAACCCAGATTTTGTACCAGGTACAAGGGTATGTGGGTTAGTCAATTTAGGCGGTTATGCCGAGTACGCAGTGATGCCAGCTGACCGTGCAATTCTACTGCCCGATACATTGGATAATGTTGCAGCGGCTGGTATTGCAGAAGTTTTTCTAACAGCTTACCAAACACTCTATTGGCTAGGAAATTTACAAGAAGGTGAAACTGTTTTGATCCACGCTGGAGCGAGCGGTGTGGGAACGGCAGCCATCCAACTAGCAAAACAACTTACTAAGGCAACCGTCATCGTCACTGCTGGTTCATCAGAAAAACTAGCTTTTTGTCAAAAACTTGGTGCAGATGAACAGATCAATTACAAAACACAGGATTTTTCAACCGAAGTAGCAAGAATTACCAATGGAAAAGGTGTTGACGTGATCTTAGATTTCATCGGAGCTTCTTATTGGGAGAAAAATTTAGCTTCTATTGCTATTGATGGACGTTGGGTATTGATCGGAATGTTAGGTGGAACAATTGTACCAGAGATTGATTTAGCTACCTTGATCACCAAACGAATCCAATTGATCGGCACTTTGTTGACTCCTCGAAGTGATCAGTACAAAGCTCAATTGACTCAAGAATTTATGCAAGTAGTTGGACCTTATCTAGCTGACCAACGAGTCAAACCAATTATTGATCGTACCTTTACATTGGCGCAAGTCCAAGAAGCTCATGAATATATGGAAGCGAATAAGAATATCGGAAAGATTATTTTGACGATAACAGAATAACCAACTTTTAAATGCAAATAGCAATCAAAAAAAAGCCGTAGAATTTCAAAAATAGGAGCAACTATTTTTGGATTCTACGGCTTTTTTTATTTAGCTAGTTTATTATGACTGCTTTATTTCTTTCTGTTTAATAGATGCAACTAATTGATTTTCCTTTTTATTCGTAGATAGAGACAGAGACTATAAGGAAGAATAAAAATAATGAGTGTCACATAAGCGTGAAAAAGAAGCACGACTCCAATCAATTCAGGTAAAATATTTAAAAAATAATTGGGGTGCTTGACCCGTTGGAACAACCAATGTTCAATCAATTGATGATCTGGTTCAAAGATCAATTTCACTGACCAATATTTTCCTAATAATTTCATGACCCAAAAGAGCATGATAAACGAAAATAGGATGAGACAAAATCCAATCCAGCTGACCCAATTAATTTGTGTTTTTTGAATGCTTCCCTCAAAGAAAGCAGAAAAATAAAACAGCGTATGTAAGATAGCTAACCATTTTGTAGTTGTTTTTCCATACTCAATCGCTCCTTCATGTAATAATTGGTTCGCATGCTTACTTGAAATTTTTAATACATACAATCGTACGAATGCGATTATCAAAAAGAAAGAATATAATTGTTGACTCATTCGTTTCTATTTTTATTTATTATCATCTGGAACGACCTGCAAAAGTCACTTATTTTCTATCAAATAATCATTTATTCAAAGTAAAGGAGTAGAACCATGATCGCATGTTCTTCACAGTTTGATAAAAGTATAGGAGAAAACTAACTTTTGACATGCTAGTTTTCTCCTAATTGACCGTCCATTTACTTTATATTTACGTTCTTAATTTTCACTGACGAATTTTGCTGCCTGTTGTCCAGCTTGTCGTCCAAAGATAATAATTTCAGCAACCGAATTACCACCAATCCGATTGTTCCCGTGTAGCCCCCCAGTTACTTCACCAGCAGCATACAACCCAGTAATCGGTTGATTTTCTTTATTCAACACTTCTGTCTTCGTATTGATTTTCACGCCACCCATTGTGTAGTGGATACCTGGGGCAATTTTGATCGCATAGTATTTAGGTTCTGTCAGCCCATTATCCACCGCTGTCGTCCGATTAAAAGCGTCATCCTTTTGAGTATCGACTGCTTTATTCCAAAATTCAAGTGTTTGAGCCAAATTGTCTGCAGGCACATTTACTTTTTCAGCTAATTCTGCCAGATCATCTCCTGAAGTCACGTAACCCTTTTGCTCATAGAAATCAATTGCTTTTGCTCGATCTCTTACTCCTTGATCAAAAATCAAATAAGCAGATTTTTCCGGTAAAGCTGTAATAGCTGCGGAAACTTTGTCTCTTGTATCTAATTCATTCACAAATCGTTGTCCTTCTTGGTTGACTAAAATAGCTCCCTCACCTCGAACAGCTTCACCAATCAAGACGCCTTCATCTTGTTGGACTGTTGGATGTATCTGGATTTTATCCATGTCGACCGTTTGACCACCTAGTTTTTCAATCATCGTGATTCCATCACCGGTTGAGCCTACTTGGTTAGTAGTGACATAGCCTGCTAAATCAAGACGGTATTTTTCAATCACTTCTTGATTGGCACCATACCCGCCAGTTGTCACTACAATTGCGTTCCCTTTGATTTCCTTTGGCTCTTCGCCTTGGACTTGTACAGTCACCTCATTGACTTTACCACTATTTTCTTTGATATCAGTTACATCTGTATTAACAAAAATAGGAATTTTACGTTCATGTACATTTTTTAACAATCCGTCAACTAAGTAACCACCGATAGCTGAGCCATCTGAAGGTCGGTGGGTTCTTTTTTCACTCATTCCCCCAGTAATTGTTAAATTATCCAATTTGATTCCATTTTGATCCAACCAATCAATCGCAGCGGCTGAATGATCAACGAAGTAGTGTAGTAATTCTTGATCATTGGTGCCACCTCCGCCTTTTAATGTTTCTTCGTAGAACGCTTCATTGGAGTCATTGATTCCGTCAGCTTGTTGGAATTTAGTGGCTGATGCATTCATTCCACTTGAAGATTTTAAGGTATTCCCACCTGCTACTGGCATTTTTTCAAAGATGACTGGGTTCAATCCAGCATCTTTTGCTTCAATCGCAGCTGTCATCCCTGCTCCACCTGCACCAACAATGATAATATCATAAGAGTCTTTCATTTCAGCTGGGTTGGTATACGTTTGTTCCGATGCACCTGAAGATACCTCTGTTTTTTCAGATGATTTCGTGCTTGTCGTCGTTTTTTCTTTTGAATCTGCACTACAAGCTCCCATTGTTAAAACTGATGTAATAACCACCAAACTTTTTAGCACTTTTTTCATTCTTTTCCTCCTAAATTTTAGTACTCCTTTATTTTAAGTGAAAAAAATTCACAATTCCAACTATTTTTTATTCTTTTTATCAATAAACAATGACTTTTTCATCTAGCATCTCTAGATAACTATTTTTGCTATTTTTTGTTGGCTGTTTTCTTATTCATTTAGGCGTTTTGGTACAAATAATTTTGGTTTGCGCTTTTACCCTAGTATAATCTTTACTATAGATAAAGGAGTTATTTTATGAACTATCTGAAAATGTTTTTTATGAATGGTACCAAAACCGCTGGAAGAATTACCCATGCGTTTTATATTCTTCTACGGGTCATCGTTACAGTAATGTTAGTCGATCAAATTTTTCAGCAAAATATGGGGAATACTTTTCTCTTATTGCTAACTCTAGTTTTATTTGAAATTCCTTATCTTCTAGAAAAAATGTTAAAGATCGAAATCCCGAATATGTTAGAAATCATTATTATTTCATTTATTTTTAGTTCAACTGTTTTAGGAGAATTAAGTGACTTCTACGGGTATTTCTCAATGTGGGATACTATCTTACATGCTTTAACTGGTTTTTTAGCTGGTGGGGTTGGTTTTTCACTTGTCTACTTACTGAACAAAAACACGAAAACAATGAATCTAACACCATTATTGTTAGCTATCGTTTCATTTTGTTTTTCAATGACAGTCGGTGTGATGTGGGAATTTGTTGAATTTTCAGCTGATCATATATTTCAACTGGACATGCAAAAAGATAGCCTTGTCCAACAAATCAATAGTGTGGAGTTAAGTAAAGATGGCAATACTGTCCACTCGATCCCTAATATCGAGCAAACCATCGTGGAATATAAAGATTCAGCTGGAAATACAGAAAAATATGTGATTTCTGGTGGTTATCTTGACATAGGGATTATTGACACGATGAAAGACCTATTCGTCAATTTTATTGGAGCCTTGACGTTTAGTATCTTTGGATATCTTTATAGTCAGAATGATTATCGGAAGTTTACTTTTATCCGTAACTTCATCCCCAGAAAAAAGAGAGAATCACGAACTGAAAGAAGAAAAGCACCTTCGAAATAAACAAAATTTTATTATCAATTATTCTTTATGTGATTCTATCGATAACTTTAGAAACTAGTATAAGAAAAATTGTCTACTATTAAAAGCCTGGGGCAAGGACGTCCTAGGCTTTTTTGATGGGTATAAAAACAAATAAAGTGTGTTCAGGAATTGTACTACTTACACTTATTAAAGAGATCAGATAAACCAGCTAGCAGTGGTTCCACGCTTCAGGGGATATTTATTGAAAAAATGGTCCAAAAGCAATAGGCGTCGAAGCTAATCCTCGACCTAATTCTTGTTCAAATCGCCCTATCGTAGAAATTTTTAAATAAAAAGCTGCGACTGGTGGTGTCAATTGACTCTTGATCGCTAAAGGGCGTAGTTGATATTCCAGATCTTTCATTACTCTTGGAAAATATTCTTGTTTTTCTAGTTTGTTTTTAGCCTCGATTAATGATACTCTTTCCCTTTCTTTGACTTCTTTATTAAGAATCAAGTCGTATAATTCCACTATAATTTGATTGATTTCTTCTGTTTTCTTCATGATATCGCTCCCTTTAATATCATTTGGCTCATCTTTCTCAAAGCTTTAATAAATATTAAATGTATTATAGTCTAGATTTACCTCTTCAGGTCATTCATTTCCTAAATAACTGTTTTCCATTCATAATTGTATCCTATAGTTATATATACATTCTTACATTTCAGCCTAAACCTATTTGAAATGAAACCAGTAGGTCGGAAAAAAGAAAGCCGAAATAACCATGATCACAGAAAATAGCTGATTCTACTTTCCATTATCACGGTTATTCCACAAAAAGAATGTTAGTCTTTTTTAGCATTTATATTCAATTTTTCCAAAGTGTCCATTGCTAAGGGATACTCGCTATTCGGACGTCCATCAAAATTCTCAGCGATAATCGTAAACCCTAGCTTTTGGTATAGTTGAATGGCAGGATGACTCCAAGTTTGCGTATGCAGATACACTGGTCCATGAGATACCAGCTTTTGGAAAATACGCAATACTTCGATCGTTAATGCTTTGGCAATCCCTTTTCCTTGATGTCTCGGATCTACTGCCAGCCAATGAAAAAGCGGATAGCTTCCATCCCTCCGTTTTTTGAACCAAGCGGTACAAGTCGCGATTTTTTCACCTGTATCAGTTACAACGAAAAGCATTCGTTGCTGAAGTTCTTCTTGATAAGGTAAAAAAGCTCTCTGAAAGTAAGCAAGTGCTTCTGTTTCTGTTGCGAACTCTCCGACTGATTGTTCGATTCTTGCCCATTCGGTTTCATCGCCTAGACGGTAGTACTCAAAATGATACCCAGTCGCTAAAGATTGCGTAGGGAGACTGTCACTTAATGGACGAGTCATCCAAATCTCGGCATAAGGAACATGTTTATCTAGCATGAGCTAACTTCCTTTCTAAACAGAATAGCTCTTTCTATCTGTTTTATCACAAAAGTTTGAACATCTCACTGTAGTCATTGATGGCTAGTTCATTTAACTAGCAATGGTTACATGCTTGCATCCACTGTTTTTGCTTCGCCAATGATGCGTACTTCTGTTTCCAAAGACACATCAAATTTTTCTTTGATCACTTCTTGGATATGCGCGATCAATTCTGTATAATCCGTAGCGGTCGCATGATCAATATTGACAATAAAGCCAGCATGTTTTTCAGAGATTTGAGCGCCACCCCATTTTAAGCCTTGTAATCCAGCTTCTTGGATCAATTGACCAGTAAAATGCCCCACAGGACGTTTGAATACACTCCCACAAGAAGGATATTCCAATGGTTGTTTCGATTGACGTAATTCAGTCAGCTCGTCCATCCGCCCTTTGATTACTTCATGCTCTCCTGCAGTTAATTGGAAACGTGCTTCTAAAACGACTGCATCCATTTCTTGGATTTTACTATGTCGATAAGAAAACGCCATTTCTTCGTTGGTTAGAGTTTTCAACGTACCATCTGCTAATAAAACATCCACTTCTGCTAATACGTCTTTGATTTCACCGCCATAGGCACCTGCATTCATATAAACAGCGCCTCCGATACTTCCAGGAATGCCACAAGCAAACTCAAACCCGGTTAAAGAAGTATCTAACGCCGCATAGGTCGTATCGATCAATTTTGCTCCAGCTTCAGCTGTGACCATCGTCCCAGAAACTCGGATTTGTTTCATCTCAGTCAACATGATCACCATGCCACGAATCCCACCATCTTGAACAATCAAATTACTGGCATTACCTAAAACCATCCAAGGTACATCATGGGTTCGGCAATAATCCACTACTTCTTTTACTTCATTTTGTGTTTTTGGGAAAACGAGAACATCCGCTGGACCGCCCGTTTTGGTAAACGTGTAATTCATCAATGGTTCATCAAACAATAGATTGAGTGCTGGTAAATTTTTAACTAAGTCTTCTTTATTCACTGAGGATTTTCCTTTCTATATCAAACATCCCCATTATTCTATCACGCTTAAAACAAACTTGCCAGTTTCCCTCACATTTGTTGTCTTGTATGTTTGCGTAGCATTTCTTCACAAAGTGCATGACTTTGCATGATTCCTTGTTGCTTCAATCCTTCCATTGAAGGTTTTTCTTTGCTAATCTCTGCGAAAAATGTTTGAACCATTGGCTCAAAACCGCGTTTGACTAACGTACTTTCCCAATCGCCAAATTTTTCTATTTCGATACCAGATGCTCGTTGGATCGTCATATCCGTTAATTCCGCCACTTCATAAGTACCACTTTTACTAGTGATCTGATAGTTCTCGCTATTTGCTCCACTTAAAAGATCCATTGTTAAAATTGCTGTTTGATGGGCTGTTTCCAATTGTAAAACCGCAAATTCCAAAAATTCTTTTGTTTCACGGATCTGATATTTCGTACGCAAGATCGGTTCGTCCAAAAGATATACCGCCGTATCAACAAGATGTAAAAACAAATCATAGATCACAAATTCCGTTGTTTCCTGAGCTGCAATTCGATTTTTTTGTAACTGGATTAGCCGCTTCTCGGGGACTTGTTTCAAACGTTCGACCATTGGGGCAAAACGTCGATTGAATCCAACCATTAAGACAACTTGATTTTTATCTGCCAGTTCTTGTAATTCGTTGATTTCATTAAGGTCAACACTGAGTGGTTTATCGATATACACATGCACCTGATTTTCAAGACATTTTTTGGCTAATTCATAATGTACCTTTGTGGCTGCATGAATCATACAAGCCTTGATATCCTGAGACAGTAGTTCATCAATTGATTCATATAGATGGTCAAATCCATACATTTCATGGATTCGTTTTTTCGTTTCTTTGTTTCTAGTCGCAAAGTAGAAATCAATCTTTCCTTGATTTTTTGCATAAGTAGGTAAATACGCTTTTTCTGCAATATTACCCACACCAATCACACCAATTCGCATGTTCGTTCCTCCAATCCATTCATTACTCTTATCTTACACTATTTTTTAGTAAAATAAGGTACAATAGAACCACAAATGCTAATCTAAGATCCAAAAGAAAGGATGCGTATTTAATTGAAATTTATCTCCTGGAATGTGAATGGCCTACGTGCAATCGTCAATAAAAATTTTTTAGACGTCTTTCATGAATTAGATGCCGACTTTTTCTGTCTTCAAGAAACCAAACTACAAGCCGGTCAAATCGAATTAGACTTACCTGGCTATCATCAATATTGGAATTATGCAGAAAGAAAAGGCTATTCAGGCACAGCGATCTTTGCCAAAGAACCCGCACTAAATGTCTCTTATGGAATGGGCATTGATTTACATGATCAAGAAGGACGTTTGATCACACTTGAATACCCTGAATTCTTTCTAGTTACTTGTTATACACCTAATTCCCAAAATGAATTAAAACGCTTGGACTACCGTTTACAATGGGAAGAAGCCTTTTACCATTACTTAGAAGAACTAAAAAAACAAAAACCAGTCATTGTGTGTGGCGACTTAAACGTTGCCCACCAGGAAATTGATTTGAAAAATTGGAAAACCAATCAAAAAAATGCTGGCTTTACGATGGAAGAACGAACTGCCTTCTCACACTTGTTAGCAAATGGCTTTATTGATACCTTCCGCTATTTCTATCCTGAACAAACTGGTATTTATTCTTGGTGGAGTTATCGTTTCAATGCTAGAAAAAACAACGCAGGTTGGCGTATCGACTATTTCTTAACTAGTGACGAGTTGAAGCCACGCTTGATAGATGCAAAAATCCATACCTCGATTATGGGAAGCGATCATTGTCCCGTAGAACTAGACTTGAAATAATCTCATTGTTAGCCATCGTCATCCTAGGCAGGGCTGAATATTTTTATTAAAGAGAATGAAGAAAGACCAGCAAAGATGCTTCTTTTTTGAGCGTGGCCTTTCTTCATTTGATTGATTTTTTTTACATATCCATCACTTTCTTTTCTTCACTTTTTATGTTAGTGTTTATTTTTTAAGGAGGTTTTATGCACATGAATTTTGTTGCAATGGACTTTGAAACAGCCAACCATCAATCCCACAGTGCTTGTTCATTAGCATTGGTTATGGTCCAAAATAGCCAAATCGTTGATGAATATTACACACTCATCCAGCCAGAAACACCTTTTTTCTGGAGAAATGTTCAAATTCACGGTATTCATCAAGAAGATGTTCGTACCGCACCCAAATTTCCTGAAGTTTGGCAAACGATTCAACATTATTTCCAAAAAAACCGCTTAGTCGTCGCTCATAACGCAGCTTTTGATACGAAAGTTCTAGCTGGTTGTTTAGATTATTACAATTTGCTCCAACCTCATTATTTATCTTTATGTACGGTAAAAACCAGTCGTCGTTTATTTCCAGAGATGCCAAATCATCGATTGAATACTGTCTGTGAAAATTTAAATATCACTTTAGCGAATCACCATGATGCATTAGAAGACAGTCGTGCCTGTGCAGAGATTTTACTTTATCAAGAAAAACACTTTGGAACAGATCCTTTGAAAAAATTAGTTACCCTAAAATGAGCTACTAAAAAACAGGTAGACAAAAAATCCATGGTTGCTTTTTACAGGTAACCATGGATTTTTTGATCGCCTTTTCTAACCTTTATCCCCTTCATTCCAACCATTCACCAATTTTTTCTGATTATTTGAAAAGATGTCCTCGATACAAAGGTAAGATATGAGACACTATACTCAATAAAAGTGAAAGGAGTATCATATGCCATACGTTAATGAGTTACACCGTCTCTGTGACATCTGGGCACTTACCTTAGGCTTGAAAGATAATGTTAATTGGATATCAAGTGATGATAAAACCAATTATCCTTTATTACTTTCGATTTATATTGAAACATTGAAACAAGATCACGATAATTTTTTTATTGAAGCAACAAAAAAAGAGAAGTTCATCCAGTCCCTTGAACGAAGTAAGCAATTTTACACATTTGGACATGGTGAAGAACTATCAAATGTCCTTCAAACTATGAGGGATGATGACCCTACAGATTTCATGCTTCTCCCAATTCACTATCTTTTAAAAAAACCGAAGATCGATCTCAACATGGGAGTAATAGATGGCTTTCGCGCTTCTGGATTATTGATTTATAAAGCCCCTACTGGTTATAAAGCAGTAATAGTTGATAAAATGAGACCTATTGATGGACTTCCTGTCTCCTACGTCTTGATTCCGCCAGAAAATTTATCCTCTCTTTGCGAAAAACTACTTTTAAACAATCAAGTTAAAAAGTACACAAAAGCAGAATTACCAACTATCAAAAAAAGAGAAATATTAGAGACAATCATTGATCACTCTATATCTAAAAAACTACTTCCTCTTAATGTATATACTGGCTATCAAAAAGTAGCTAATGATACTACCCTTGCAATAAAAGCACCTATCAAAACAGCATTATTTCACTGTCAATACGATATATTTAAATTGAGGGATCCATACTATGAAAAAATCACTTGGAAAAATGTTAGTTCTAATCCTGAGACTAATTCCAATCCTACGATAATTGCTCGTAAATCTTTATTAGCTACTATAAAAAAATTCAGTGGCGTCTCAAATTGTTTTGATCATTTATTTTCATGGTATTTAACAAAAAAACAAAGAAAAGTCAACTATGACTATACCGTTGACTTTAACAAAGATCCCTTTATCAACCAAATTTTTACGGGAGAAATCAATAATAAATCATATTTCTATCAAAAAAAGCAACAGTGCATTACAGCTTCAAAGCACATCCAAAAATCTACTGTTTTTCGAAAAATAGAAATAAAAAATGCTAACCCTGTCCGATAAAGTACTAACGGGTCAAATAAACAAATGATTCAGAAAATCTATGTTGCACTCTTTAGATTTAGGAGGAATGAACTGACTATTCCTCCTAAATCTAAGATCAGTCAATCAATAAAGACATCCTATAGACATCCAAAAAGTCCCCATCATCTGTTCGGGCCCCTCTTTTCATAAGCGCTTCGATTTCAAAACCCATTTTTTGATACAAGTGAACCGCTCGTTCATTTCGAGTTTGCACATCTAGTTCTAGTCTAAAAAGTACACCATTTTCTTTCACCCAAATCAATACTTCTTCAAGCAACATCGTTCCTAAGCCCAAACCCCAATAGTCCTTTAAGATGCTGATCCCAACTTCTCCCACATGAGAGATGCGGTATTGTTCGCTTGCTTTAACAGAAACAACCCCGATGATTTTTTGACCCATACAAGCTAAGAGTAAAAGATTATTATTGCTGTCTTGTAGATATTCGATGGATAAAGCTAAGGCTTCATGTGTTAGCTCCATTCCTTGTTCATCCATAACCAAAAAGTCAGTCTCTTCCTCTACTTGTTGCATCATTGCTAATAGTTCACTGGCATCATTTGGCTGAGCTTCTCGAATGGTCAATGAGATCTCTTCACTCATTGTTTTGTCTCCATTGTTCCACGATCCGTTGTTTGAAAGCTTCACTTTGCTCCCCATATGCTTGCAATTTCACATATCTATATTCTAAATCTGTATCACTTTTTTCTAAAATCAGTTCCAAATAGTCTTCTGGTAAGGCTTCTTCTAAAAGATTCCCCCATTCAATGACAGATAGACCCTCTCCTTCAAAATACTCATCTAAACCAAGATCCGCACCACTAGCTGCTACACGATAAATATCCATATGATAAAGTGGCAATCTACCTTGATCATATTCCCGAATAATTGTATAAGTGGGGCTCTTGATCATTTGTTCGATTCCTAATCCGCGAGCAATCCCTTTGGTCAGCGTTGTTTTTCCGGCTCCTAAGTCACCAGTTAATACTAAATTATCCCCAGGCAGTGCCACTTCACCGATGACTTTTGCCAATTCTTCTGTCTTATCTAAACCACTTAATTCAATCATTCTAACTTACTCCTTCATCTAGCCTTTTGTGACAGTATATCGTGGATGGAAAATTTTTTAAAGCAAAAAAAAGCTTGGGACAAAGGTCGTCCCGAGCTTTTTCATATGTGTCAAAATGAATAAATGTTTTTCAATCATCAGCTCCTTGCAATAAGTCTAAATTTTTCAAAACATGAAAAATGTTTCAAAAAAATCAGCGCTTATACGCTCGGAGCCGATCGCTTCTTTCACGAACTCTTATTCATTGAGTCTTAGATCTTAATCTAATAATGTTTGGGCTGCAGTAATGATCGCTAATTTATACACATCTTCTTCGTTTGCTCCACGAGATAAATCAGAAACTGGTTTATTCAATCCTTGTAAGATCGGTCCGATCGCTTCAAAGTTACCAAAACGTTGAGCAATTTTGTAACCAATGTTTCCAGATTGCAATTCTGGGAAAACAAAGACAGTTGCTTGTCCAGCTACATCAGAATCAGGTGCTTTTAGTTGAGCCACTGAAGGAACATAAGAAGCATCAAATTGTAATTCGCCATCAATTACATATTGAGGCGCTAATTTTTTAGCAATTTTAGTTGCTTCGACCACTTTATCCACTTCTGGTGCTTTCGCAGATCCTTTAGTTGAAAAACTCATTAATGCTACTTTAGGATCAATATCGAATAATTCAGCAGTCTTTGCCGATTCTACAGCGATTTCTGCTAATTCTTGGGCATTGGGATTGACATTGATAGCACAATCTGAAAAGACATATTTTTCTTGGTCACGTCCACGTACCATGATCATCGCACCACTTGTTCGGCTGACGCCTGGTTTTGTTTTGATGATTTGTAACGCTGGACGAACAGTATCTCCAGTTGAGTGAATCGCACCAGAAACCATCCCGTCAGCAATTCCCATATATGTCAACATCGTACCAAAGTAATTGACATCTTTTAAGATGCTTTCTGCTTGTTCCTTGGATGCCTTTCCATTACGACGTTCCACAAAAGCTTCAACCATTTCATCCCATTTATCATAACGATTTGGATCAATGATCGTAAAACTTGAAGTTTTAATTCCACGAGCATGAGCAGCAGCTGTGATTTCTTCTTCGCTACCAATCAAAATAGGTTCCACTAATTCTTCCGCTTTCAAACGAGCTGCTGCACCTAAAATTCTTGCATCAGTTGCTTCAGGAAAAACGATTTTAATGCTGCGACGTACAATTTTGAATCTCAAACTATCAAACAATTCCACAAGATGACCTCCAGATATTTTCTATGTATCCATCATACACTATTCCTAAAAAAAGAACAGTTTATTTTATCTGTATCAGTCAAAAAACCATTAGTAATGAAGTCTTTCACATAACATACAATCTGACATATAACAGGAAAACGCTGTCTTATTACACTGTTTCAGGTAATTGCCAATCGATCGGTGTTTCCCCTAATGCCATCAGTGCATCATTGGTCTTAGAAAAAGGTTTAGAGCCTAGGAATCCTCGATGAGCTGATAATGGACTAGGATGAGCAGATGTTAAAATGATATGCCGACTTTTATCAATCATTTTCATTTTTTCTTGAGCCGGTTTCCCCCATAAAATAAAAACGATTGGTTTTTCTCGTTCGTTTAATTTTTCAATGATTTTATCCGTCAATATTTCCCAACCTTTGCCACGATGTGAGTAAGCTTGACCTTCTCGGACCGTTAGTACCGTATTTAATAGTAAAACGCCTTGCTTAGCCCAAGAAACTAAATTGCCATGTTTGACCGGCGAAATACCTAAATCACTTTGCAATTCTTTATAGATATTGTTTAATGATGGTGGAATTTTAACCCCTGGTTGCACAGAAAAAGATAAGCCATGTGCTTGATTGACACCATGGTAAGGGTCTTGACCTAAAATCACAACCTTTACTTTTTCGTAAGGAGTCAATTCCAACGCTTCATAAATATGATACATATCTGGATGAATTTTCTGAGTCGTATATTCTTTTTTTAAAAAGTTTCTTAACTTTTGGTAGTATTCTTTTTCAAACTCATCTGTTAAAATCGTTTGCCAACTGTTATGAATGATTTCTTTCAATCGTTCCACCTCCAACAATCAGGATAACTCACAAATTCTTTCTTAACAAGGGGCAATCTTCGCGCGCAGTGTCATCTGGATATGGTAAACTAAGAAGAAGAGAAAGAAAGGAACGATGAGAGTTATGATCAAATTAATCGCATCAGATATGGACGGTACTTTATTAGATGCCCATATGAGTATATCACCCGAAAATGCCGAAGCGATCCGCTTTGCCAATGATGCAGGGATTGAATTTATGGTTGCGACTGGTCGCAATTATCAAGAAGCACGTGCGGCTTTAGATGAAGTTGGCATTGATTGTGCCATGATTACGCTAAATGGTGCGCAAGTTTTCGACAAAACAGGAAACTCCTTGTTCACTGTTCCAATACCGACTCTAAAAACTGCAACTGTCTTAGATATCCTTGATCAAAATGAGATTTATTATGAAGTATCGACCAATCGAGGGCTTTATTCTGAAAGCCAAGCCAAAAGAATTGAAAGCTTTGCCTCAATGATCGGTAGTCATCTCCCCCATTTAACATATAAAATGGCGATTGCGATGGCTTCAGCCAACCTTGAACTTTTGCATATCAATTATGTTGATAGTATTCGTGACTTGCTCCAAGACGAAACATTAGAGGTATTAAAAGTGATTTGTTTCCATACGGAAGGTCCGCGAGTATTGGGTCCAGTTGGAAAAGAAATCAGTGAACTGGGTGACTTAGCTGTTACTTCGTCTGGTCAAAACAATATCGAGGTCAATCACAAAAATGCCCAAAAAGGAATTGCTGTGGCTCATGTCGCACATGACCGAGGAATCGAATTAGACGATGTCATGGCGATTGGGGATAATTTTAATGACGTTAGTATGTTACAAGTGGCTGGTGTTAGTTTTGCGATGGGAAATGCTGAAATCGAAGTCAAAAATTACGCAAAATTTGTCACTGATACTAACCTGGAGTCTGGGGTCGGCAAGGCAATCTTACGGGCAATTTCCGAAAATCTATAATTTTCGAGAAAAGAGGGAGAAAGATGTCAGAATTTTTCATTCAAGAAAAGCATCTCAGTCGTGTCACGAGGACTGTTGTTAAAAATGAATCTGGTAAATCCATCTTCTTAATGGTTGGTCGTTGGGGAACAAAAGGAGATGCTTTGTCTCTTTATGCAATGAACGGAAATCTTGTGGCACATATTAAACAAACGAGTCTAACTTTCGGAACCCGTTTTGAACTTTATAAGGATTTTAAAAAAGTAGGAACGATGCAAAAAATCTTTAACTGGCCCGGGGATTTTTACTATGTACGTCGTCTTCATTGGACAGTTCAAGGAGATATCTATAACCATCAATATCAAATCCATCATTTTAATCAACGAATCATGAAAATGGATAAAGCAACGCTTTTTTCTGGAGATTATTATGTACTTGATATTCCAATGGAAGAAAATGCGCCTATCTGTATCTGTATCGCAGCTGTATTAGACTACTGGTTATATCGTAAAAACCATGACAAAGATACACCTCTTTCTTACCGATTAGACACAAATTAACTTGCTCCTTCTTATAATCAGAATAACTTCAAGAAAAAATAAGCCATCCTCTAGGAAACAAGACCCGCTAGTCAGAGCAAACGAACTTAGCAGATACGCTTCATGTAGGAAGGCTTATTTTTAGTTGGCTCAGTCAAACACTTGATGAGCCTTTATTTATTCTTCTTATTTATGCTTCTTATTTATGCTTCTTTCTTCTCATAAATCCCACAATAACAACTAACACAATAATCATTCCACCAACAATTGCTAACCATTTATTGGAAGCACTATTTGTTTTTGGCAAAACTTGCGAATCTTGATCTTGAAAATCCATTGACCGCGATTCATCGGTTACGTTAGTTGTTTCATTTGTGGAACTGTTAAACTCATTTCTATCTAAATCAGTACCCTTCCCTTGTTGTGGGATGGTGCTATTCATTCCATTTGATTGATTAGTTTTATCATTATTATTAGGATACACCTGATTGGTATCCTCTCCGCTCATACTTGGATCAATATGAAATGGAGTTGGCGTGTCAGTATCACTATTACCATTTGTTGGGTTGCTACTGCTGTCACCACTTGTTGGGTTAGTACTACCGTCACTGCTTGTTGTGTCCGTACTGCTGTCACTGCTTGTCGTATCCGTACTACTATCACTGCTTGTGGTATCCGTACTGCTGTCACTGCTTGTCGTATCCGTACTACTATCACTGCTTGTCGTATCCGTACTGCTATCACTACTTGTCGTATCCGTACTGCTGTCACTGCTTGTCGTGTCCGTACTGCTGTCACTGCTTGTCGTGTCCGTACTGCTGTCACTGCTTGTCGTGTCCGTACTGCTGTCACTGCTTGTCGTATCCGTACTGCTATCGCTTGATCCAGAATTATCTGGATTATCAGCAAGGAAAATTTCGTTAGGGTCCCAACGATTGGTTGCTGCATTTAGCGTAACATTTTTTCCGATAATCGTTCCATCCATATTTTGATTGGCTGTGACATCTGCTCGTGGCGCAATAATGGTACCTTGAAAAGGTGCATTTATCGCCAAGTTCGTTACATTACTTGGGAAATTCCATGAAATATTTGCGTCAGAAAAATCTTCCGTTTCATGATTTGCTCGATTATTGTAATGAATTTGTGACTGGATCGTGAAATCAGTTGGTGCATTGATGACATTCATAACCAAAATTTTATTTTCAGAATTTACAATATTCAGTGGTGTATTCATTGATAACACTGAAGCATCCACATTGATGATTACAACATCTGAACTTCCCATTCCTGTTACATCAATCGTTCGATTATTCATATCAGGAAAATCACTTGAAAGATAGGTTTTAGCAGGAGTAATCGACATCAAACTTTCCGAAGCTCCTTCTAATTTTGCAAATTCCGTGTCAAAATCAATATAAGTATTCCCAGGTCGATCTTGATAAAGTTCTGAAGCAGATAAATGGTCGATCCTTGAGCCATTCACCACTGCCCGATCATTTTCGATCCCTGTACTAATTGAAGAACCTACAACAAATTTATTTACTCGGTTACTATTTCCCGAAGTAAAGGATGAGCCAATCAAAGAATCAGTTGCTTGAACATAGTTGATTTCTAGTTGGAGGTCACCCGTGATGATATCTGTCCCAAAATTATTGTTTGCATCTAGCTCTTTTGTTGCAACATTACCATTTGTATGCGCGTTTATCGTCGTTTTTTCTTTTGCGAATATATGGAATTGAGAAGCAATCCCTAATATTCCATAATCACCAGTTAAATCATCATAGATGCTACCAGAATCTTGAGGCGTATAAGTTTCCGCTATTGCAGGTAGAGCAACAAAGAGATTTAAAAATAATAGCATAACACCAAATATATTCCCAATTTTACTTCTTAACATTTCAACGGTCCTTTCCTGTCTCCAAGCCCAGTGACGAGCGATAGAGCATATTTTAATACTTAAAAAAAGACCCGTCATTACAGAATAATTGAAAATAAATGAAAAATATTTTCATAAAAAAGAGATTATAACAACTATCATTTAATATATACAACTGACATTTATGAAAACAAAACAAAAAAAGAGTGAAAAACCTTGTTTTCACTCAACATTTTATCAAATAATAGTTACAACAATTTAAATGTCTTTATTAAAAAATAATAAGTTTGATTTAATTAAGAAACCATTAAATTTCCTTTTGCATGTGATCATAAAGATGATCACTGATTTTCCTTTTACCTACTACTTTAAATCCGTGACGTTCATATAATCTTTTGGCGTTAGGATTCTGTTCATCTACACTTAAACCAATAACATTTCGCCCAGTTTTTTTAGCTAATTTAGGTAAAGCTTCAAGTAAGTGTGAACCTATTCCTTGTCCTCTAAAAGCTTCCGAAACGGAAATGGAATCCAAATACCATTCTTTAGGAAATGTTTCTTGATCTACAAATAATTGTTCCTTATCTGTAATTCCATGTTTTTCTAAAATTACTTCTAAGGGTTTATCGATAAATGGCTCTTCTTCATCTGTGTAGCCAAATGCTACACCAGCTATCTTGCCATCAATTTCTTCAACAATTCCTCTTGTATAACTGTAACGATAATCGGGATCCATAATGGCTTCTTCTAAGATTTCAATTGTTTTTTCTTTCCCATACTTTTGTAAAAAAGGTAATTCCATATCATTTAAAATAACTAAAATAAGCGGAGCAATCTCTTGAGCATCCTCTTTTTTTGCAAAACGAATCATTTCATTCTCTCCTTTTTTTCATTCTATCACTGAAAAATAAAGATCAAAAGAGTTATTTTAAATAATCCTCGATTTTTTGGGTAACAAAATAACCATGTGAAACGATGCGAGCAGCTTCTGTCCGGCAATAAGGACAAACGATCGGCATTTCTTTATCAACATGTTCAACTACATTGTTGACTTCTTCATAAGTAAACTTTTTCCCGCAATTTGGGCATTTCATCTTTTCCATAGCAATGACTTCCTTTCTTTTTTACACATTTAGCTTACTCTTATATTGTAAAAAAGAAAAATGATAGCTATTGATTTTTAGGCACGAATCAACAAAACAGATTCTTCATTATCCTCTGCTAATTTGATCTCATAGTATAATTTGTCGCTTTTCATTAGCAAAACCCAACTTCTTACTTTAGCATTGCGCTTTCCACTTTGTTTAACAGCTTCTTTCATTGCCTTTTGAGGAGATTTGCTTGAGTAGATCTTTTTGATGTCAAAGAATGGTTGGTTTTCGGCTAATTTACTCGAACGAACAGCTGGCTTTCCGGTTGTAGGATTGACAACAAGCATTTGTTCAGAATCTACGAAAAGATATTGAAAGGTATTGTTTGTTTGTTGTTGGACATCCTCTTTTGGTACAAACTGAACCATTTGAACTTTTGTTTTATTTGTTTCTTTTTTAAAGATTCCCACTGCTTTTTTCAGTGAGATTTGATATTCTTGTTCACTAATATCATCATAACGAAACGTAGCAGTCAATAATCCTAACGAAGCCGTTAGCCCAATAAGTATGAGAATAGCTGACCCAAATAAAATTTTTTTCATCTTCATCAGTGTCTCCCTTTTCCTTTTTTTACTAGCATATCAAGATTTTTTATTAAAAAAAATCGAATGACAGAAAGAAAAAGTGACAATTTTGTTACTTATTCATGTAATTCTAACGGCAAGCCATCTGGATCAAAGAAAAAAGTCATTTTTTTCCCAGTAAATGTATCGATTCGAATTGGCTCAGTTTCGATCCCTTTTAAACGAAGCTCTTCAATGACAGATTCAATCTGTTCCACTTTAAAAGCCAGATGTCTTAATCCACATGCTTCTGGATAACTTGGACGTTTAGGCGCATTAGCTACCCCGAATATTTCTAATTCAGCTGTTCCAAGCTTTAAATCTAATTTATAATCTTCTCTTTCCGCACGATAATTTTCACGGATTACTTCAAAGCCTAACTTATCAACGTAAAATTCCCGTGATTTTTGATAGTCAGATACAATAATTGCGACATGATGGATAGCAGATAAATTCATTTTTTTACTCCTTTACTCTTTTATTCTTTTTCATATTTTAACATTTTCTTTGGTCAAAAGTTTTTTATAAAGAAAAAAATGGAAAGTTCACCTACGTCGGTTGACTTCCCATTCTTTCATCAATTCAATGTAAAGTTTTCATGTTTCCAGAAAACAAAGCAAAAAGTATCATAACACATATTATTTTAAATTGAAAGACTAGAAATATTTTTTGAAAGTAATACAATAGGTTGTGTCAACAAATCGAACGCATACTATATTTAGTGTTTAAAGGAGCTTTTATCAATGATAAATTATTTTCGCTTTTTAGCACACCAACTCAAAGGTTGGCCTCAACAAAATTACTATCTTTTCTTTTTTAGTCTTGGGTGTCAGATTATGACCCTTGTGAATAGCCCTATTACTTGGTTAGCGGTGATCACTTTTATCGGTACTACACTTGGTGTCTTGTGTATCTTATCAATCAATGCAGCGAAATCTGTTAATGGTATTTTAGGAATTTTATCAGCTATTTGTTTCATCATCGTTGGTTTTTCTGCTAAAAATTACTTGAGTATCGGCGAACAAATCGCCTATATGATCACCTTAGATATCCCTGTTTTATTAAGTAAAGAATGGAATCATAACATGGCAGCAAAAATCCGTAAGTTCAATGGAAAAACATGGTTAGTCGCAATTTTTGCTACGATCCTGGTTTATGCTATTTCAGGTTTCTTGATTGGGCGCTTAACAGACGATCCACGTCCTTGGATCGATGCTATTGCCTTTTCAATCAGTTTGACAGCTGGTGTGATCAGTTTCTTGCGTTACAATAACCAATATTATTGGTGGTTGGCTTCAGGATTAGCACAGATGGTTCTGTGGTACATCTCATTTAGACATGGTTCAGCTAGTTTAGCTATGTTTGTCAATAGTTCCGTTTACCTATTGAATGATGTCTTGGCTTTCACAGTTTCTCCTTGGTATAACCAAAAAGAACGTGAACGAATGCTAAAAATGGAAAAAGAATATGATCAAGAGCATGAAAAGAGTGTGCTGATTTAAGACCGTGCCATGATCATTTTGATCTGAATATAATCGACAGTCTTCTGGTAAAGCATGTTTCGATGTTCCCTTTTTCTTGGTACTTATCTAAATAAGCTAGCTGCCGCCAACAATTGATTGGTGGTAGCTAGCTTATTTTTACCCTATCGACTTTCACAATAGTCTTTTTAATAATTGCTTAGTTTTTGAACTTTCTGTTTGCAAAACTTTTTCTAATCGTTGGAAATATTGTAACGCATGTTGTTGTTCTTTCGATAAGGAATAGTCATTTTCATTTAGTTCTGTTAAAATGGTCATCACTTTTTTCGTTTTCAACTCAACAGCAATTTTATCCCATACTTCCTCGGTGACTACCTTTTTCTGTGACACATTTTCGTTGGCTATCACTGTTTGCTTCATTTCTTTTTCTTTTCGTAAGACCTTCAAGAAACCATTTCTCATGACTCTAGGAATACTATCAAAGAAGCCTTCTGTGAAACCATAACGACAATATTGCTGCCAGATGAAAAGATACACCTCGGATTGGATAAATCGCTGCTTGCGTGCATATTCGGTCATTTTACTCTGTTGTTCTGGAGTTTGTTGGCGTCCAGTTGCTCTTAATTGCTGGATGAATGTTTCAAAGAAGGTCAATGATAGTTGTTCACCCCCGTCAACAGCGATCAACGCCCAGTCTTTTTGCAAAAAAGTTCGGTAATTCGTTAAAAAAGTCTCGACATCTTTCACTAATTCTTCTGAAAAATCTTCAAATAGTTCTTTCTTCCCACGAATTTTTTTAGGGGTTCCCTCTAATTGCGTTGCAATACGTGAGATCTCTTGTTTCAGCGCTTGATAATCAGCAAGATAAATTGGCATATCTGCTTCACGAAAATCCACAACCCTGGCAACTAGTTTTTGATCAGGCAAATAGGGATTTTTTAATTTTCGATTTTGGTAGAGCATAAAACAATATTCTTGCCATAAATCTTCTGGAAACACCACGTTTTGCTGTTTCAGCCACAATAATTCGTCTAGTGCTAAATCGACTTTAGTCATTCCTTGATTGATAGATGTTGCGATTTGCGGGCTTACGTGTAAATGTTCAGCAAAGTGATTGATCCCTAAAGAAAGGCTCTTACCGGTCTTTGGTGAATGAACGATATATTGCACTTTTAATTCACGACCGCATTCGCAATATAATTTTTGTTGTCGCCGTTTGGTACGAAAAAAAGGATTGATTTTAAAATCGGAAAAGACCCAATCAGTCGCTGCTAAATAATTTTCTTCTATAAATTGGGAATTGATCAAGTAGCGTCGATGTTGATCAACTAATTGACGTTGTTTCGTCGTCAACTTTTCATAGATTTCCCAACGCTGATTACTTGTATACTGTTTTGATATCTTAATTGGATAGACTTGATTGATTTCTTTGGGATACCATTCTTTAAATACCTTTTGCCAGTCGTTCATTACTTATGTTTCCTTTCAAAAAAAGAATCGACTGGTCTAATTCGACCAGTCGACACAATGATTTGTTTTTCACTACATTATTTGTAAAAATTAGTGAGTTGTTCCTGCATTGCCAGCAATGTCATGATCATTTGTTACGGCTGCTTCTACTGCATAAGTCAAAGAAGCGGCAATATCATCTAATGACATTGATGGTGTGCCTACTGGACGATCAATCACTTGATCAGGTGAAAATGGCACATGGATAAATCCGCCACGAATCGTCGGGAATTTTGTCTCAATCAAGTGAAGCAAACGATACATGATGTCGTTGCAAACAAAGGTACCCGCTGTATACGAAATGTAAGCAGGTAATCCATGTTCATGGACATTTTTTGTCATTGCTTTAATCGGTAAAGAAGTGAAATAAGCAGCTGGTCCATCTGGTTCTAACGCTGTATCAAAAGGTTGGTTTCCTTCGTTGTCAGCAATTCTAGCTTCTGCTAAATTGATTGCTACTCGTTCGAATGAAACAGCTGAACGTCCACCAGCTTGTCCAACACAGATGACGATTTCCGGCTGATGTTCTTCGATTGCTTTTTCCACAACTTGGCTGCTTTTAGCAAAAACCGTTGGGACTTCCACTTTGATAATTTGTGCTCCAGCAATTTCATCAGGCATTTTTTTCACTGCTTCATAAGCAGGATTCACTTTATCTCCACCAAATGGATCAAAACCAGTTACTAGTACTTTCATTTTACATTCCTCCATTATTCTCAATATAAACTAACTATTATTATAGAGTTTTTTCTTATTTAAATAAAATCATATAAACGATTTGGAACACTAACATGAAGATCGCTACGAATAATTGGTTCTTGATTACGCCGTATTTGTCTTTCATCTCTAACATTGCCACAGGCACGACATTGAAGTTTGCAGCCATCGGTGTTAACAAGGTTCCACAGAACCCACAGGTCAGAGCAACCATTCCCACTAGTGCTGGATTTGCGCCGTGACTGAATACAAACGGTGCACCGATCCCTACAGTCATTACCGTAATCGCTGCAAAGGCGTTCCCCATAATCACCGTGAAGATAACCATACCCAATGCATAGATTATAATACCGACATTCACATTACCTTCGGGAACGATTTGCCCGACTGCATTAGAAATAACTGTCCCTACTCCTGCACTTGTAAAAACCGCTCCTAATGATGCCAAGAGCATTGGTAACATACTTAAAGGTCCTACTGTTCCTAGCATATCTGCAGCATCATCTAAGAAAGTAGTTGGTCGATTGTCTCGTGAGAAGAACATCATGATCACCATTGCGGCAAAAACACCAACACCAACACCAACTAATGCGCCAAGCTTAGTAAAGAGTGCGAACAAGATTGCAAAGATCCCAATACTCAATGCCGGAATAAAGATTTTCATTCCTAATTTATCAGACATTTTTTCCATGTATTGTTTAGAAGGTAAGCGACTTTCTCCTTTGCTGACTTTCTTTGCAATCGCTGGAACTGTCATGGCAAAAATCAAAAGACCGTTGACGATCGCAGGTAACCATCTTCCACCAGCAATTACGATTCCTAATACTGTCCAGAAAAAAGCAGAACCGTATCGATGAGGATTCGTTTTATCGTTAATATTTCTGATTCCTGTATAAATAAGAACTAACCCCATGATGATATATAATATTTCTAATAATTTATCCCCTAATAAAATTTCAGGATCTGTAAAAAAGCTCATATTATTGCCCCTTTCCTGAATAATATTTTTTCGCTAATTTTTTCTCTCTTAAGTAGAAATAAATACTTGCAACAATCAGTGCAACGACAGCAACTGGTACTTCAACCAAAGCAAGTTGTCCTAGTGTCACTTCATAACCCAGACCTTTTAAAGTCGATTGAACTAACAACGCACCTGCTCCACCAACGAATAATACTTGACCAAAGAACCAACAAATATTTTCCATCGCAGAAGACATGCCTTTTAATTCTTCCTCATGTTGTGGATCAATTTCCAGGCCTTTTGATTCGACTGTTCCTAAAGCCATTGGCATGATGATTGGGCGAACAAAACCGGCAACTCCACCAAAGCTGACATTGAACGCTGCAAAGATCATACGGAAGACCCCATAGATATCAATGATCATTCCAGCTGATACTTTCTTAAAGCGCTTAATAAGCGAAGCTGCTGATTCTTTCAAACCATTACGTTCCAGTGTACCTGTTGCCAACATAATAATGATAAAAATAGCCATTCCTCGATTATTGACAAAACTTGTTCCTAAAGTTTCTAACATTCCTTCAATTCCTAAACCGCCTGTCAATGCGGTGACAATCAGTGCGACCATTACGATCAAAATTGAATCTAATTTTAGTGCAAAACCGATAATGACGATCAAGACACCTAAAAGACTAAGATAGTTCTCCATTTGACTTCCTCCTTAAAATTACAAGATATTTTTTTATTATAAATCAAAAAGCCATGAAAATATAGATAAAATCCAATTATCTCATTATATTTTTTAAAAATTCAGTCAATTCAATAAAAAAATTAGAAAAATCACTTACGATTGAAACAACTCGTTTACAGTTCAAATTTTTTGAGATCTTATTTTTGTTAACTAACAAATGAACAAAAAACAAACAAAAACGTGCTTCATTATCTAAAATAACACTTTAGCATAGGTGTTTTCCTCCAAAAAACGACTTCTAAATCGAATGGCCGATTCAAATTGGTTCACGTTTTAGCTTATCACTACCCTTATTTTTTATTCTGTGTTATCCTTTCAATTAACAAAATAATGACACAACTATCGCCGGGTAGTATTAAGAGGATAAGCATTCCATTAGGTCTTTGGAGGAATGCTACTCCTCTTTTTTGTGTAAATGGAGTGATTAATATGGCATGGTTTGAATTAATCTTAGCGGGAATCTTGGAAGTTTTTTGGTCTACGATGATGAAATGGAGTGATGGTTTTTCTAAATTGAATTATTCTTTCTACACAGTCATTGGCATGATCGCCAGCTTTTATCTCTTATCAAAGGCGATCAAACAGTTACCAATGAGTTTATCCTATCCTATTTGGACCGGAATCGGTGCCGTTGGTTCAGTGATCATTGGTGTCGTCTTGTTTCATGATAAACTGACATTAGCCACTTGGTTTTTCGTTGGCTTATTATTGATTAGTCTGGTCGGAATCAAAATAACGAGTGGACATTGATCCTACATTATCAGGAATGGTTGATCAGACCAAAACAATAGTAGGTGCATGAACACATCAAAAAAAGCCAGATAACCGGTTTTGCTAACGATTCTTTTATTAGAATCATGAATTACCGTTTATTTGGCTTTTTTAATGACTTAATTTAACATATTTGTGTATTTAAACATGTAAAACGCCTGTAGCAAATAGAATCATTGCTGTTAGTCCGATCATTGTGACACCGACTAATAAAAATTTATCTAAGTGAAGATGAGGGATTGGCTCATTTTGTTCTTTCCGGGCTCTTAAATAAAAGAAGATCCCAGGTAAGAAGAGTACTAACACTAACATCACTTCATTGAAAGCAACCACGAGCATTGCCCAGACTTGAAATGCACTGGCTAAAAAGCCGATAAAGAATTGCCCCCATTCTTTTCTTTGATAAGATAGTTTCATCTGATAAAGACCTAAGAATAACCAAGTAAAGAATATCGCTGCTGTCCCAAGTGTGTAAGCAAAATTATACGCACTATCCGTGAACAATAAAGAAAGTAAGAAAACATTAGTACAAATCGTCGTTAAGACAATAGCATATGTTGGCGCACCTTTTTTATTGACTTGACCCCAGCGTTTCGGTAATAAGTTAGCATCTGCCATATTCCTCATGGTTTCAATCGGTAAAATCGTCCAAGATAACCAGACACCTACAAGCGAAATGATCAAACCACCGTTGATCAAGATTGCTCCCCATTTTCCTACCATCATTTCAAACACATAGCCCATCGCTGGCTGTGTTTGGATTCCTTGCAATTCTTTCATTGACATTGTCCCATAAGGTAACATCGAAACTAAAACATAAATGATGATTAAACCAAAAATACCAAGGATCGTTGCTTTCCCTACATCTGATTTTTTCTTTGCACGAGAACCAACCACAGAAGCTCCTTCGATCCCAACAAACACCCATAACATCACCATGATACAGCTCAATATCTGACTAGAAAATGGCACGGGCTGGCCATTCGCACTCAATATGATATCACTAGAAAAATTATCGATAAATTGTTGCAGTGAAAAGGTACTGATTGCTACAACAATAAATAAAAATAGTGGGACAAGTTTACAGATCGTTACAATAGCGTTCACATAACTTGCATTTTCGACCCCACGATTGACTAGCCAAGCATATCCCCATAAAAACAAAGTGCTCATAACGATCGAAGCGATATTCTGACCTCCGTCGAATACTGGGAAAAAGTAACCTAAAGCACTCATTAGCAACGTAGCAAAGGCTACGTTCCCCAACCAACAAGTAAGCCAATAACCCCAACCACTGATAAATCCAGCAAAACGTCCGAAACCAGCTTCTGCATAGCTGAAAATACCACCTTCCAGCTCTGGACGTTTTTTATTGATATTATTGATTGATAACGAGAGCATCAACATAGCTGTTCCAACTAGCACCCAACTAAAAATAGCTGGGGCACCAGCCGATCCGGAGATGTCCGTCATAATACCAAATACGCCACCTCCTATCGCTGACCCAATCACTAAGGCCGCTAGTGGAAACAATCCTATTCCTTTGTTCTGTTGCTCTGTATCCATTTTAAGCATCCTCCAAAATAAACCGCTTTTACCAAAAGTATAACAAATCTTCACCTGTTTTACTTTATTCATAAAAATTCTAATAGAAATATAATTGTAACTATTTTTTCTAATTATACAAGAATCTTGCATATTCATTTAGGGAAAACCTTTTCCAAAAATTGATAAAAAAATGCTATACTGGAGACAAGAATTGGAGGAAATGTAATGAACATTCTATATATATCGATCTCTGGAAACACACGAGCTTTCGCTAAAAAACTTGCTGAATATGCTGCGAACCAACATGAGTTAAATCCTCAATTACCAGAAATCACGCTAAAAGAAATTCATGAAAATAGTGACTTTCAACAAGAGAGTGAACCTTTCTTCACTTTTGTACCCACTTACTTAGATGGAGGAAATGGGTTAGATAACGGTGATACAGAAATTTTAACAGAAACCATGCGTGAATATCTGGAATACGAAGACAATCATACGCTTTGTCTGGGTGTCGTAGGGAGTGGAAACAAAAATTTTAATAATCAATATTGCTTAACCGCTAAACAATACGCCAGCCAATTTGGCTTCCCTTTCCTCGCCGACTATGAATTACGGGGAACCCCAGCAGATGTTGAGCGAGTATATCAAAAATTAGTCGAAACAGCTAACCAATAATTTCTAAAAAATTCGATCAAAACAGAGAACAGAGAGGAAACTTAGTTGGTAAGTTTCCTCTCTGTTTTTCTTTTTTAGGCTTTATACTCATTCAGTAATCCGCTTATCGAATATCCTTCATCCATCACTTGCGACTATTTTACATTACAATAGAAGTAAACTGTGTCACCTCCAACACTGTGATTTATTGTGTGAACTTGTTAGGAAGCTCTGGCTAAGATAAAACACTCGTCATCCACATGATGCCCCATTCATAGACTTCCGTTATAAAAAGTTATCGTATCAGATTCTAATTCTATTTCAATGGATCTCCCCTTCGTTTAGATTACTTTTGTCAGAAAAATTTGTTATCAAAAACTTAAACATAGACAGTTCGAAAGAGAATCACTAGTCAAAATGGAAGAAATAAAATTCCCCATACTCTTTTTAAAGCTATTCAGTTCAAATAATCTTAATATAACCAAGCATATTGCAAACGTTAACTTAACAGAACAAAAAGGAAAAGGTATAATAAAAATAGAAATATCCAGATTTTTTATATGTTATTTTATATTTTTTTGACACTAGATTATAAACAAGGTGGTGAAAAAACATTAAAAAAAGAAATTTCTTGTTGTGTTATTTTCAATGTTTTATTTATTATTTTTAGGTGCTTGCAAGCAAAAGAATGATCCTGTGGTTTCTTTAGAAGAAGTCGATAAAGCAGTGATTTTTGTTAAAGATGACGAAGGAAAAGAAAAAAGTTGGAAAGCTACAGACCCCAATTTTTTAAAAACATTAATAGGAAACCTTAATGTTCTGTTTAATAAATCGGATCAACATGCTCAACGTTATGATATGAAACTGACATCAAAGCAAAAAAGATTCAACTATCAAATAAAGTTTTATAAAAACAATAATGTTGTACAAGAGATTCAGATTTCAAAAGTAAATAAGGTAACTATAGACAAAGAGGAATTCATGATTGGAAAAGAGAAAGAAAACGAACTAGATAGTTTGAAAAATCATTTATTACTTGTTGCTAAATAGATAGGCGATGTTGGGACAATCATCTACCAAAGATATAATAAGCCTGGTTTTGATACGTAATGTCAAAATCAGGCTTATTTTTCTTATTTTAGACACTTTTTCCTTCATGTGTTTCCCTAATTTTCTCAAATTAAGTGCCATGAGTACCGAGCCAATATCAATCGTTTCTCCTTGTTTCCCACGCAAGTGAAAACGATGGAACGCCAAGTGAGCCTTTACACTGTTTACCATAGATTTTTTGTCTTGAATAAATCACACTCTTTCTCAACTTTTTTAACATTTTGCTTTGAACTAGTGCCTATAATAATTGACTTGTATTTGGCGATCTTGCTTATTGTATATTTTAGAATGATCAATTAGATTAAGAGTTATTTGGTCTAAGGTACTACAATTATTTTTCCCTCTTATTAATCATAGAAAAGAGCCTGAGACCGCACTTGGTCCCAGGCTCGAATTTTCTCTATTCTTTATCTGCTTTTACTTCGTTCAATTTTTTGTAGCTTCAACAGTCATGACCTTCGCTTTGGCTTTTGTCTCACCTGTTTTTTCTAAAACGAAATTTTTTACTTTCTCCATATTGGTAATTAAAACCATCATCGAAGTTTCTTTACCGGCAGCTTTGATTGCTGCTAAATCGACTTGAGCAACAAGTGTATCAGGTGTCACCAACTGACCTTCTGTTACCTTCACCTCAAATGGTGTACCACCAAGGTCAACTGTATTGATCCCCATGTGAAGTAACACTTCTAATCCATTAGCGGTTGTGATACCAATCGCATGTTTAGTGGGGAACACTGAGCTGATCGTTCCACTTACTGGTGAATAAATCTGCCCATTGATTGGCTCAACAAAGTAACCTTCTCCCATCATTTTTTGAGCAAATACGGGATCACTTGCCTTTTCAAGTGATTCAACTACTCCATCAGCTACAGCAGCTAATGAAATTTCACTTGTGCTGACTGCTCCTGTATTTTCCGTCATTGGTGTCATTTCAGTTGTTGTTTCTTCAGCTAATTCTTCTTTCTCCAATTGCTCTTTAGGAATACCAAAGAAGAATGTTGCTAGGAAACCACCTGCGTAAGCAGCGAGTAGCCCTAAGACATACCCTAACCATTTTCCATCTGAAATCAATGGGATCAAAGCAGCACCAGAAGGCCCGATCGCAATAGCACCTACATTTCCAATCATCCCAACAACAGCACCACCAATACCACCACCGATACAAGCGGTAATGAATGGACGTCCTAACGGCAGTGTCACACCGTAGATCAATGGTTCACCGATTCCTAAGATTCCTACGGGTAACGCACCTTTGATCATTTCAGTCAATTCTTTATCTTTTTTACAACGAACCCACAATGCTAATGCTGCTCCGACTTGTCCGGCACCAGCCATCGCCAAAATAGGTAATAATAGTGTTTTTCCTGTTTCATCAATCATTTGGACATGGATCGGTGTTAAGATTTGATGCAATCCGAACATAACCATCGGTAAGAATAGTGTCCCCAAGACAAATCCTGAAAAGGCACCACCTACACCTAATACCCAGTTGATTCCGCCAACCATTCCATCTGAGATGAAACCAGCGAGTGGCATGATGAAGAAAATTTCGACTAAGCCAATAGCAATCAATGATAATGTAGGGGTAACAATAATATCAATGGAATCTGGTACAACTTTATGCAATTTTTTTTCAACGATTGCTAATAACCAGACAGCAAAAATAACACCTAAAATCCCACCTTGACCTGCAGCTAACGCTTCTCCAGTGAATAAGTTTTTAAGTGGCGCTTCTGGATTCATGCCTGTTAATAAGACTACCGCACCGATAACACCACCAAGAGTTGGTGTTGCACCAAAAACTTGAGCTGCATTGATCCCTGTATAAATCACTAAGAAACTGAACATACCATTTTTTAGAATGTTCATGATATCAATGTATTGTTGCCAAGTTGCTGCATCTAATGTACCCGCTGTCACTAAGTTTGCTAGTACCGCAGCAATCCCTGCCACGATCCCAGTACCGACAAATGCTGGAATCATAGGGACGAAAATGTTCGAAATATCTTTCAAGATTGATTTGATTTTTGAAGGTTTTTGTTTATTTTTTTGAGCAGCTTTCATCGCTTGCGCTCTCTCATTTACCAAATCTTTTCCTGAGGCTGACGACTTATCAGAAGCTCTATTTCCTGAAGAAATCTGTTCTCCTAATTTTACACCTGCTTGATCTACCATCGTTTGTGCTACTTTGTTCACTTTACCAGGACCGATGATCACTTGCAGTTGTTCGTCCTCAACAACGCCTAATACACCAGGTATCGCTTTCAATTTTGCAACATCGACAAGCTCATCATTAATGATCTTCATTCGAACACGGGTCATGCAGTGGACAATGCTTTCGACATTGCCCATTCCGCCTACACCAGCATAGATCCGCGTTGCTAGTTTTTCTAAAGTCAATTCATTTTTAGCCATTGGTTCTTCCCCCTCATAAGGTTCCTTTTACAAAGCCGTTTGCTTCAACTAATTTTTCTTCTGCTGTCGCTTTATCACTATTGGTTAAAATCATCACGATCGCTAATTTCACATTTTTATCTGCTTCATTAAAATACTTCTCAGCGGTTTGATAGTCAACCTCTGTTGCTTGCATAATGATTCGTTTTGAACGCTCAATCAATTTTTCGTTGGTCGGTTTCACATCGACCATCAAGTTATTGAACACTTTGCCAATCCCGATCATACTAATTGTTGAGATCATATTCAAAATCAATTTTTGTGCTGTACCAGATTTTAGGCGAGTTGAACCGGTTAGAAACTCAGGTCCTGCATCAACTTCGATCGGATAATCGGCATGTTGACTGATTTCAGCATTTTTATTACAAGAAATTGTAGCAGTAGTCGCACCGATTGTACGAGCATAATCTAAACCGCCAATCACATACGGTGTACGACCACTTGCGGCAATCCCGATGACCATATCATTTTCAGTTAATCCTAAGTTTACTAAATCTTCTTTCCCTAACTCTAAAGAGTCTTCTGCTCCTTCAACCGCAACTGTCATGGCTGCTTCACCACCAGCAATCAAGCCAATGACCATCTCAGGTTCTACACCAAATGTTGGTACACACTCTGCAGCATCTAGCACACCTAAACGACCACTTGTACCGGCACCCATGTAGATCAATCGACCACCTTGTTGGAAAGATTTAATCGTCTGTTGGATCACTGGTTCGATGCTAGCCAATTCTTTTGAAACGGCTTCGGCTACTTTATGATCTTCTTGGTTCATTAGCTGAACTGCTTGGGTAACACTCATTTCATCAAGTCCAAATGTTTGTTGATTTCGTCGCTCTGTTGTTAGATTTTCTAAATTAATTTGCTTCATTTGTTTTTCCTTCTCTTCTAATTATTTTAAAATTTACCCCTGCACGGATTTGCTCAAGTAGCGGTAACTCGGCTTCGCTTATTTGAGCGACTCGATTCACTTTTTCATCTGCTGGTAAATCCTTTTTAGTAATTTGAATTTCCCCCATGTAACGAAGATATCGTTCATTATCTAAAGTAATCGTTCCTTTTGCTCGTTCTTTCGTATCACGAGGAGGAATTTGAGGGATGTTTCTAAACCGTGCATCCGCACTGCGGATAACATCTCTTGCCTCATCTTGCCGATTCATATGGTTTCCTAAAATATACTCGTAAAACTGGGCATCAATTACTTCAGCATGTAGTAAAATTGTTTGTTCTCTTTGATACATGGCAAATTGTTCTTGAACTTCTTCTGAAAGTCCGCCATCACCGATATAAATCAAATCTGTATCGCATGACATCAAATCCAGAGCAGCAGCTAAAGGATGGACATGTCGATGACTTTCTAAAGTAGGTAAACCTTGATATAACGGACCACGTAAGGCTTCGTCCCCTGCCACAAAACCTTGGATTGTAAAGCCTTGTTCTTTTAGCCAATGATTTTTTTCTTGATACCATTTCCGATCTAATCCAGTTTCGGGACGCGGATAGTAATTATGCCATGCTTCAAGTTGAGAAAAATCTGCATTAGCGACTTGTAATTCTGTGACATCTTGTGGAGTGATCGTGCTGGCGTTTAAACTGATTTTGATTTGATGGCTCCAATTCGCAATTTGTTCATTTGAAAGATGATAATCCATTCGTAACCCAGTAACGCCAATCTTTTTTAATGGCTCTAAATCTGCCATCGAAAATCCAGCATGTTTTAAAGCATCTCCAGAAATATCTACCATTAGATCCAATTGATTTTCTTTGGCACATTCGCCTAGTTCTGTTAACCGTTTTTTATATAAACTAGCATCATCTTCAGGAATATGCATAGAAGTAAATATCCCATCAAACCCATTCTTTGCCATCTTTTGGATATAAGCTTTTTTTTCTATCGTTAAAGCTTCATTCATAAAAATCGAAAAACCAAACATCTGTCTCCCCCTCACGCGATGTATCCGTATTCATTTCTATGAACAGAGTATACCTCTTGTGAAATAAAATTTCAACATTTTTATAAAAATAAATTAATTTTATTTCTAAAAGCGTTTTCGTTGGTTGATAATGATAGGCGATTTCAAAGATTAATGGCTAATTATATAACTAAAGAAAGAACGACACACCGACTAAAAAGTGTTTCATGCGCTGAATGACAGAACAAAAATACGCATCAATCATTGGTTCATTCTGACCTCTATTTGATTTTATACAACTCATCAGTCCTTATTGACAAAAAGCCACGTAAATAAACGGAAGAATGACAAAAATAGCAAAAACTATTTTTGGATTCTTCCGCTTATCGGTTTCAGAAATCAACTATTTTTTTGATTCATGATACGAATGTTTGACTCCGCTGCTACCCGCCAAAAATGAGTTAAGACTTTATAGTGTTCAGCTCATGTTTACTAGGAAAAGTAACTAATTCCGTATTTTCAACAAAAAAATCAAAGAATGTCTCATTTGGCATAGGATGGAAATAAGCGTTCATGATACGAATCAACGCATTATGACAAACTAATAGGTAGACATTCTCTTCATCAGCAAGACATTCTTCGATCAATGGAACAACTCGAGCATAAACATCTAACACTGATTCACCATTTGGAAAACGCACCGCAAATTCTTGTCGTGCTTCTTGAAAGATTGTTTCATGACTTGGCATCCCGTCGTATTCCCCAAAATCCATTTCGATTAACCGTTCATCTACTTCCATTGGCAAGTGAAGTTTATCGGCAACGGCTTGCGCTGTATCTTTTGCACGTTGTAAAGGGGAATGGATAATCTTCGTGACTGGGATTTGTAATTCTGAAACTTTTTCAGCCAATTTCTCCGCTTGTTTTTGCCCTTTTTCTGTTAATGGGGCATCCGCTCTCCCGCAGACCCGTTCTGCTGCATTCCAAGTTGTCTCGCCATGTCTAGTTACATATAACATTATTCAACGCTCCTTTGTTTGTTCTGGCTCGATTGTAACATAACTAATGAGCAAAACAAGTTTCACTACTTATTGATGACAATGAGTTATTTGAGTGAAATGAGTCGATCAGCTATTTTATTTAAGAAGACTTGGTCATGATCCACAACCAACATTGCAGGTTTAAACGATAAAATCAGTTGCTCCAACTGGACTTGATTGAAGACATCTAAATAGTTCAACGGTTCATCCCAAATATATAATTCCGCTTCTTGAGAAAGCGACTTGGCTAGTTCAACTTTTTTGCGTTGCCCCATACTCATCTGCTCAATTCGGTTATGAAAGACTTCTCTTTCCATCCCTAACTTGCGGAGATTATTTAAAAATGTTTGATAATCAACTTTTTGCTTTTCTGCAAATTCACTGAGCGTACCTCGATTATCTTCATAATTCTGACGCACGTAACTGATCGTTAGTTGATTAGGCTTATGGATCGTACCTGCAGTTATTCCATCAAAATCGTCTAAAAGATAATGGATGATCGTAGATTTCCCTATACCGTTTCCCCCTGTCAACGCCACACATTCGTTTTGGTCAATCGTAAAATTAACGGGCGAAAAAAGCAGCTGTTGATACCCCAGCTGTAAATTCTCCACAGTCAGCAATCGTTTATGATGTGTTTTTTTGACATTCATTGACAAAGGCTCTACATATTCGATATCCTTCAATAATTTTTCTTTTTCCCCGATTTGCGTTTCCATCCGATTCACGATTGCTTTCGAGCGTTTCATCGTTCGAGCGGCATCCGCGCCAATTGCACCACGATTCACTCTACGATTTTCAGTATCGATAAACCCAACGCTTTTTTTCGTCTTATCTCCCTCACGAGAGCGGGACCACTCTGCTTTTTCTGCTGCAGTTTTCTTCAAGCGCGTGACTTCTTTTTTGATTTTTTCATTTTGGGCAATCTCAAACTCATTTTTTAACTGCTTTTGCTCTTCATATACTGAAAAGTTCCCCTGATACAGTTCTAATTGGCTTTTTTCAATTGCTAATACATGATCGACCACTTCATCGATAAATCCGCGATCATGGCTGATCACGATAAATCCTTGATTTTTTTTCTGCAAGTAATTAGCTACTTGTTTTCTTCCGACTAAATCCAAATGATTCGTCGGCTCATCGATCAAAGGAAAATGCTGATCATCAACAAAAAGCAGTACTAAGAGTACTTTTGTTTTTTCACCACCAGACAGTGTGTGAAATGGTCGCCACAAAATCTCTGGGTCAGTTTCCATTAATTGTAGTTCTCTTTCGATTTCCAAAAGTTCGACATCAGCTATCTCATTCAACGCATCATAAGTAAATTGTGCTTCTTCTCCAATTTCTTGAGGGAAATAGTTAAATTCTTGCTGATGGATAATCTGTCCTTGATAAGGTAGTTTATCTTGTAAAATGTTCAATAATGTCGTTTTTCCACGTCCATTCCGACCGATCAACCCTAATTTCCAAGTAGTATCAAAATTCAATGTAGCTTGATCAAATAAGGGTAGCACTTGATTGTCATAACCAAAAGTTAAATTTTTAATTTCTATCTTCGACATTTATATCCTCCTATAAAAAAGACCAGTCCTATTTTCAGAACTGGTCGCCAAAGAAGGGATATAAAAAGAGACCCCACCAATGAAAACTCGCCAATTCTGAAAATCTGCCTGCTATTTTTTATTGAGTAAGTGTTTTTCACATTAAATTCTGCATGAGCAAGCTTCAACGGGCAATCGTTAGACCGTTTCTCTTCACTCAAACATCGTGATTAATGTAATTTATGCACTTTTCTCATTAATAAAATAGCCTTAATGCAGCTTTCAATCATTGACTTAGTTTTTCAATGGCAAGATCCCTCACTTCGTTTTATTTGTCATTAGGTTAACATAATTATTTTTAAACTGTCAACTAAGATAAATCATCTTCCACTAATCGGCTGAGATTATGTGTCATAATCGCTACTTTTTCAAGGGTTTCTTGACGATTTAAGGCTTTTTTCAATTCAATCGGTCCTAGCTGGATACTAAAAACACTTGGCAGAAATTCATCTAATCGTCCAAGATTTTTTTCGCGACTGCCACATAACGCAATAACTTTTTTCCCATGTTTCTTTGCCAGTTTAGCTACACCATATGGTACTTTCCCATTGATCGTCTGCTGATCGATTCGTCCCTCACCTGTGATCACGAGATCTGCTTGTTTGATGGCTTCTTCTAAACCAATCAGTTGAGCAACAAGTGAAAAACCAGAAACCATTTTACCACCGACAAGCAATAACGCTCCACCGATTCCACCAGCAGCCCCACTTCCAGAAACAGCATTTAAATCAATATTAGTCGTTTGTTTTATCTGTTCGGTTAAATTCGTTGCCTGTTTGTCCAGAAATGCTAAAGTTGTTTTTGTACCACCTTTTTGCTTACCGTAAATTTGAGCTGCTCCTTGTGGGCCACTGTAAAAACTTGTCACATCAGCAGCAACTAGCAATTGAACCTTTTTGAATTTTTCACGGCTTTTGCCCCACTCGATTCGTTTCGTCGTCAGCAGTGGATTTCCCTCTGTAGCCCCAACTAACTTGGCTCCTAGCGACTGCAACAGACCTAAGCCACCATCTGAACAGCCACTCCCACCTAATGTGACAATCATCTGAACAGCCACTCCCACCTAATGTGACAATCACCTGATCAACCTCTTGTGTCAAAGCATCTTTCAAAAGTTCTCCCAAGCCAAAGCTAGAAGCTGATCGAATCGTTTGATCAGTTGGCTCCTTTAATAAATCAAGACCGATTACTTCAGTTGATTCAATCACTGCCAGGCGTTTTCCCGCATAAACCGTGAGTAAATATCTGCAACTTACTTTTCGAAAAAGCAGATCTCCCCCTTCGATTACCCGCCATTGACCACCTAAAGCATGATAGATCGCCTCTGCTGTTCCTTCTCCTCCATCAGCAATCGGGCGATTGATTTTTTCTCCTTTTTTTGAAAACCAGCCGTTCAAAGCTGCTTGATTTAATTCAAACGATGAGGCACTTCCTTTAAATGAATCAATGGCTGCTAAGATCGTCATTGTCGTTCCTCCTCTGTACGTTGCTCTCCTTACTAGTAAGACATGTTTCTCTTTTTTTGACAACCAATACAAGTTGAAAATTTGCAAAAAACAATACACGGATGGGGCTAAACAATTAGCGAGGCTGTTTTTCATAAATAGAAAAGTGACGTTCAAGAATTCACTTCCTTCTTGAACGCCCACTTTCGATTATTGCTATTTGATTCTTGCTGTTTATAAGTGCTTTTTATTTGAAACAACCGACCATGTGGTATTAAGATGCTCATATTTCCTGTTCAAAGAAATTGGTATCACCCTCGTGTTTTCAGTGTCAAATCCACATTGATATACAGTATAATCACAATACACGATTCTGTGCGTAAAATACAAGCATTCATCTGGTAATTCTTCTAACGAATGATAAATCATTGGATTCAGTTCAGTATATTCATTCATTTCGGACATGAGTAGTTCACGATAAAAAATTTGCTTTACAACACTAGGAGCCACAATGAAAATTTCAGTAGGTTGTTCTTCTTTTTCGTCTGTAATCAAGGTCATACTTTTGACAAATTTTCTGATCAAGTTGTGATTCCATCTTACTTTTGGATAGTATGTTTCCTTCCAATCATTGAGAATAACTATGATATCCTCATACAGTTTTTTTTCTGCAGTAGTTAATAAATAGATTTGATCAGGGAGAAATACTTGACCATCTGCCCAGATCGTACGAATAAACTGTAAAAATGATTTTTTTAAAATAAAATCATTTTTACAATTTTTGTCAATTCTAGTTACAATTTTTTCGATTAGCTCATGGAGACAAGGCGTGTTTTCAATGAAACTGGTATAAACAGCTTCAAAATCTTTTTTCAATAATTCCATATTTTCGTTCGTATAATTTCGTGTGTTAAATAACGAAAAAATATAATACACGTCTTCTTCTTGTATATCTAAATGTTCTTTTTGTTCAGCTAACCCTTGGCTAACAATATGAAATAAAGGCTTTTTTTCAGCTGACTTTTTATCTTCTTCATCAAAATAAAGAGGATATTCTTTACGTCCAATCGCTATTTCAATTCCTCGAACAATCAAAAATCTATCTTCCTCAGAATATCTTCGTTTGAAAAAATGTGTTTCGACAAAATCAATCAATTGGTGACAAGCATCTATTACTTGATGATTTTTATTTTCATACCCTTCCCAATTAATGTATCTCACTAAGGAAAGTAAAAGATTTCGCACGTCAAATTCAGGAATGATAATTTGTTTATTTCTTAAATAGGAATTAGCTTTAAAGAAATCTAAGACTGTCTTTTTGATCGTATAAACTTTACTTAAAGAGATAAACTCAAGATCTGATAATTCCGTACTAGTGAATTGCCCTCTAAAATAATAACTTAAAAATTTTAAAAAATACGATTGTCCATATAAAAACTGTGTTAACTCTGATAATTCAATACCATGTTTAAATATGACTCTATAGATATGCTTTTCTCGCTTAATGTCTTCGATACAATATTCTAAACATTCGGTGATACTTTCAAGATCGTGTAACACAGTAGGCATTGTCACACCTAACATTTTGGCAATATATTCGATATCTATTTCTTGAAATTCAAATAATTGCTCACAAAGATAGACTTTTCTCGAAATATTCCGCTCAATGTAATTTTCCAACATGCCTTTTTCGCTCCTCTAATTTATATATATACTTATTTAAACATATTACTTAAAACCCATTTTTTTATTTCCTTAAAAGGAAAACGTTTACAAAAACAAAATAAAAAAGTCTGAGCTGGGAAAAAGCTTCTTCCCAGCCCGAACAAACCAATCATTAACTATAAATAAATGACAGTGAAGCATTTTTTGCATCGAGTAAAAAAGATTCAACTAAGGAGGAATCTGTCTTTCATCATTCTGCTTAATACTTTCTCGCTAATTTTAGTCAAAAATATCAACATCGAGTTTTTCGACAACATCTTTTAAAAGTTGGATTCCAGCTGCGCTATTACCAAAAGCATCTAATGCTGGGCTGAAAACACCCATGCCATAATAATTAGGAACAGCTACCATTAGGCCCCCACCGACACCACTTTTAGCTGGAACACCGACATGAACAGAAAATTCCCCTGATTCATCGTACAATCCTGCAGTTGTCATAATTGATTTGACAATCGTTGCGCTTTCTTCTGTAATGATTTGTTGTCCACTCCAAGGAGCAATACCTTTATTCGCTAAGACAGCGCCTAACTTGGCAATCCCTTTAGCAGTCACATTTACTGAACATTGTTTAAAATACACATCGAGGATTTCTGATACATCTCCGTCGATCATTTGATTACCTTTCATGTAATAAGCCAAGGAGCGATTAATATCCCCAGTTCTTGATTCAGAATGATAAATTTCTTCGTTCAATGTAATTTGAGGATCATCACAAATTTCTTTCATAAAAGCTAAAATACGATTGAATTTGTCCTCTGGATCTTTTCCGGCAATCAAAGAAGTGGTTGCAATCGCACCAGCATTCACAAATGGATTCATTGGATGATGACGATGATTGAGTTCCATATTCAAAATCGAGTTAAAAGCAAAACCTGTTGGTTCTGTATTGATCGTTTGAAAGACTTTATCGATGCCATTATCTTGGATGGCTAATAATAATACGGGGACTTTTGACATGCTTTCAATCGCAAAACGAACTTGCGAATCACCCGCTTCGATTAATTGATTTTTCTTCAAATCATAAATTGCCATTCCTAATTGTTCCGGATTTACTTGCGCAAGCGCTGGGATATAATCTGCTACATGTCCTGTTTGATAGTAGTGGAAATTTTTCCCAATCAATTGTTCTAATTCTTTGACATCCATTTTAATAACCAGCTTTCAATTTTTATTTATTATTTGCATGTTGAAATTTATGACGACATGCATAAATCGTAAAAGGAATAACTGCAACAATGAGATATGAAATGACTAAAATCGTTTCATAGATTCCATGTTGTCCTGCAGCAATACTTGAAGGTGGTACAAAAGAAATACAAAAGGCAAATAGTGAAGTCAATAATCCTAAACAAGCGACAATAGTTTTGACAACTTTTCCACCTGGCACTTGATAAGCCCGTTCTAATGAATCATCTTTGTAAACTAATTTTAAATAGCCAATAAAAAACATAAAATACAGCATCAAATAGATAACTACTGTTAGTGACATAGCTGCAAGGAAGGATAAATTATTTCCGCCACCACTTAATGTAAAGACAGTTGCCCAAATGGATGCAACGATCCCATTAGCAATCATTAAGTTTGCCGGTACACCATAAGCATTTTCTTTCGCAAAATGTGCGGGTAATAAACCTTCTTCGGCAGCCACATGTAAGGCTTTAGATGGTGAAGTGACCCATGATGCAATTTCTCCAATAACCCCTAAGCACACTAAGATAGCAAGAATTTTTGCAATCCAAGCAAGACTAGGATCAATGTGTCGCAATAAAAATTCAAGAGATTGAATAACCCCTGTATTGAGTGATAATCCTTGTTGAGGAACAGTTGTTGCCACTGTCAATCCACCAAATGTATCCAAAATAATCGCTAATATAACTAATACGAACATCGCTAGTGGATAATTCTTTTTAGGATTTTCCATTTCATTTGCATGACTAGCGGAAGTTTCTACCCCCATATACGCTAAAATAAATGAAACAAAAACGACTAATGTTGGTAATTTTGAGAAATCAGGTATCAATGTTTTCATTGATAGTGTCGTTTGTAAGGGTGCGCCAGAAGCCACATAGTGGATACCTAATCCGAATAGAACTAGTGCTGGTAACAAGATCCCTGCAATAAACCCGATCCGAGCAATCAATGAAGTATATTTTGTCCCTCTTAATTGAGACAATAAAATAGCCCAAAAAATAATTAAAAGAATCGCTAATTTCAAAAACTTATTATTTTGAATCGCAGAGATTCCTGTTGCATAAGATAATGCTCCTGTCAGGAAATACAGCATCGTTAAGTAACCAACTGTGATTTCAAACCATTGGAAAAAGATAGCAGCAAATCCAAATCTTTTACCTAGCGTGCGACTTACCCAAGTGTAGACACCGCCTTTTTCCCAGCCTTTAACAGTTGCCATTTCAGCCGCGCATAATGCTACCGGAATAAACCATAACAAACCGCCTAACAACAGGAAGAAAACCAAACTAAAGCCCGATGTCGCAAATGTTGGGTACTCATAAAGTGAAACAACCATTGAGATCGTCATGGCTAAAAAGCCAAAAAATGTTAATTTCTTCGCAGGAATTTTCGCTTTGCTTTCTTGCATGAAACTTCCTCTTTTCTACTATATTTAATTTATTTATTTTCAAAAAACGTGAAATCTAATCCTTCTTCTTGTTCTTCTTTCGTCGTCGTGATGATCGTTAGACACATGATGCTCTTTAAGATACCTGCTGTGAGCGCATAAGCGTATAAGGCAACTAGACAAACACCGATGATTTGAACACCTAATAGGAACCAGCTGTGTGAATCAGAGAGCAAATGAGCATTTGTAGCAAAAAGCCCAATTAAGATGGTTCCAGTAAAACCACCCATGCCATGTACACCCCATACATCAAGTGCATCATCCCAATTTTTCTTCTTACGAAATGCAACAGCATACTGACAAACAATTCCGGCAATAATTCCGATGATGATGGCACTTCTTGGATTGATATAGCCTGCACACGGTGTAACTGTTGCAAGTCCAGCGACAGAACCAGTTAAAATGTCGACAAAATCAAAACCATTCCCTCTGATTTTCGCTAAGATCAACCACGTCATCATCGCAAATGCCAACGCAACAAAAGTTGAACCAAAAGCATTGACCGCTTGGTAATCTGCTCGGAGTGCCCCTCCAGCATTAAATCCAAACCAGCCAAACCAAAGAAGACCTGTTCCAATAGCTGCTGCCATCAAACTACTATGTCCTGATCGTTCAGAAGCAGGAATCTTTCTTTGTCCAAGTGTCAAAATACATGCCAGCGAGCCGAACCCTGCAGTCGTATGGATGACAGCACCACCAGCAAAATCTCGGAAGCCTAATTGTGCTAAAAATCCGCCTCCCCATATCCAGTGACAAACAGGGAAATAAATCAGAAGATTCCAAAAAATCAAAAGCAAAACATAACCTTTAAGATTCAATCTTCCAGCAAAGGCCCCCGTCATCAATGGAACGGTGATTACGATGAACATCAATTGATATAAAAAGAACATCAAAAAAGGAATCGTTGCTCCATGTAATAAATTAGGTGCGTTAGAGACATGCTTCATTAAAAAAAAGTCAGCTGGATTACCAATTAGTCCACCGATATCTCTACCGAAAGCTAATCCAAAACCACCAAATATCCACATCAAAGTTGTTATTCCTACTGAAAGAAACGACTGTGCCATAATAGTTGTGATGTTATTTTTCCGTGCCAACCCGCCATAAAAAAATGCCAAGCCAGGAGTCATCAAGCAAACCATTGCGGTACATAAAATCATAAATGCTGTATCACCTGTATTGATAGGTAAATGATTCATTCGTTTTCACCTCTTTTCTATGGTTTGAGTATAAGAAATTTTAACATCTGTTTTTTGTTTATCTTTTTGCGTTTTGTATCGTCAAATCCGAAATAAACTAAAATATTGGTCTAATTACTTCTTAAAAGTCTTACCTTATTTAATATGTATCCGTTTTTTTAATCACTTTATCTAGCTGTCTGATGGATTTCCAGAGAAAATTCGCACAAAAATAATGCTGTTTTTTGTTTTTTATTTTGTTATCGTTCAACTTTTTGAACAAAAATAAACTTTCTCTTTATTTTTTCATTAAACTGAATCATTAGTAAACAAAACAAAAAAGAGTCTGGATATCAATCCGACTCTTTCTATGTAATACATATAAATATGATGTTCGATTTGCACAGAATTGCTTCACACGTTTAAACTCTATTCAATTGCTTTAGTGTTAATCCAAAGATTGGTCCAATCGCTAGTACACATAGAAGTGTTCCGATACCAATAGGGGCACCTAATAATACGCCCACAATGACCATTAGTGCATCTAAACCGATCCGAATAAAAGTTAAACTAAATCCCGTAAATTTAAAAAGCAATTGAGTCAGTGCTTCTAATGCAGCAGATCCTTTGTTTGAAGAAACATATAATCCCGCTCCAACCCCAAATAAAATAGGGGCTAAAAGAACTGCCATGATCGAATAGCCAGTCATGTTAACTGAAAGTTTATTTAGCCATGGTTCAATCTGTCCAATCAGTAATCCCAATCCAAAACCATTGATTAAACTACCGATCCCTAATTCTTTTCGATTGAAGATAGCAACGATTCCTAACACTACTGCATTAAACAACAAACTAGCTACCCAAAAGGGAATATCAATCAACGTCAACATACCTAATAAAAAAACACTGATCGTATCTGCGCCTTTATGTGCAGTGATCAATAATGTGATCGCTAATGCAATCATACTTGTCCCTAAAATCACTTGTATTATTTTTTTCGTTCTAATCTATTCATTTTTCCTCCATCAAACCAAAAGATCCGCTTGTTGAACGATCAGATATTAAACAAATGACGATACATTTATCATATCTGATACGCCAACTAAACCTATGGAGCCTATTTTACTATTAAATAGGAAGAAATAACTATCAACTATTACGGCTACCACTGAAATAATTAACGTAAAAGGAAGCGATTTATCTGGTATAATGAGAAAAGGTTTACATCGTTAAAAGAACGACTGTTTTTCTAAAAAATTTTTCCAGCTTTTTCACCCATACATTCTTAATCTTCTTTATGATACTCATATTTTTCAAAGTCTACTTTATCTAGCCATAAAAACCTTTGAGCCCAATTATTGACATCAAAAAAGTTTAAAATGTTCGGATCAACTGGCTGAAAAGGTGAATGCAGAAATTCCGGCAATTCATCCAAATTTCGTTCCTGCAGTAAAAAGATATTTTGAGGATTATAAAAATAGTAGCTTTTAATTGCTTCATTGTCAGTCACTAACTTTTTCTCAAAAAAACTAGATTCAAAAGTTCGTAAAGTGACCCCTTTTTGACCTGCTCTCATGAGTTCTAAAATTCCTTGTGATTGTGCGGTCAATGCTAAATAATCTGCGTAAGAAAGATAATTCGCCTGCTCATTTCCTCGTGAAGGTAAAATATAATAATTGGTTGTAAGTCCACGCTGTTCAAATTCCTTGCGATAACTCTCTGCTAGCTCCTTACGACCATTATCAGTGGCACCAAAAAACAAATCAGAAGTGACTTCCACCTGAGGAATCTTCATCTTTTTAGAATAAAATGAACTATTGTGGCGTAATCCAAGTTTTTGCGCCTCTATCCGGTCAAAATGGTATATTTCATCGACGGCCGATTCGTTTTGTGCTTGTTGAAGCATTCGAAAGTGTTCCTCTTCTTTCAAATGATTCCAAAAGTATAAAACGATTTTAGCTGTTGTATAAGGGCGGATCTTCGCAGCTATTTCCGTTTCGAATCCATAATCTAAAAAACGATCAATTCATATTCTTTCAATTTGGGATGGAAAAAATTAAAATACACTGGATCTAATAAATCTTTTCCCGAAATGACATCTAATGAATCAATCGAGGGTAAAAAATACAACGCTTTATCTTTTGCAACCAATAAGATAGGCAATTTTGACATTCTGGTTTCCTCACTTTCCTATGACCATTATGGTTCATTTGATTAATTCAATAGTAACATGAAAATTAGTGATTTTTTGCTATCATAATTTCTTCCCTTAGGAAAAGACAAACAAAACGCTCTCTTATTAGGGTTTGCTCCTACTATCAAGTTTTACGTTTACATAGGAAATTTATGACAAACATATGATGTTTTCATTAAAGTAGAAATTTTTATTTACAGAATTGTTGAAATTGTCAGATAATTTGCTATGATATAAAAAGTTATTTTTCTACTTAATATAGTTATCAATCATTTGACTATGATTGTTTCGTCGTCAATAGTTTAGTCTTAGAAAAGGGGTTGCTTATGGAGAAAACTGAAACAAACAAACTAAAAAAACAACTAAGTTCCAGACACATCACGATGCTAGCACTGGGGGGTGCTATTGGTGCGGGACTATTTAAAGGAAGTGGCGAAGCTATTGGGATTGCCGGTCCTGGTGTCTTGATTGCTTTTTTGATTGGTGGGGCTGTTTTATTCATCGTAATGAATGGTCTTGGTAAATTAGTTTTAGATGACGGGGATACCCAGCATGGATTATCGGGGCTTGTTCGACCTTTTTTAGGTGCCCATTCTGCTGACTTTATCGACTGGGTTTACTATTCATTATGGACGATCAATATTATTGCCGAAGCTGTAGCGGCAGCATCCTTCTTACAATTATGGTTTCCAACGATTCCACCTTGGACCTTTGTCTTAATTCTAGCCGTGTTGACAACGTTGATTAATTTATATTCTGTGCGGTTATTTGCTGAAACTGAGTATTGGTTGGCATTTGCTAAAATCAGCGTAATCATATTGTTGATTATCTTCGGGATATACCTGGTAGGTCATCAAATGTTTGACATTGGGGTCTTTCCTACACTAAACAGTATTACGGATCATGGTGGCTTTGCCCCTCATGGTATGAAAGGAATCGTCAACTCGCTACTCGTAGTTATATATTCTTATGGTGGTTCAGAATTGATTGCGATCACAGTAAGTGAAGCCGACAATCCCAAAAAAGCGATTCCTAAGGCAATTCGTGGAGTAATGGGACGAATCATTTCATTTTATATCATTCCATTGTTCTTGTTGTTAATCATTTTTCCTTGGGATACCTTGGCAAACTCATCTGCTAGCCCATTTGTGATGGTATTTGAAAAAATGCATATTCCATTTGCCGCTGATCTTGTAAACTTTGTGATCATCTTAGCGCTCTTTTCTTCCATCAACTCAGGTGTATATGCTTCTTCACGTTTGCTGTATTTCCGTTTAAAAGACAAAAAAGGTGCAGCAAAAAAACTATCTGTTTTGAATAAACACCATGTTCCACAACGTTCCGTATTATTTTGCGCAAGTGTTTTATATTTAGGCGTTGTTCTTTCTTACTTTGTTGGTGACAAACTATTTGGCTATTTGGCTGGTTCTCTTTCCTACACTGTCTTAGTCATCTGGCTTATGATCAGTATTGCAGCCTTTATCCTTGCTTTAAAGAAAGGTTCTCTTTTTGAAAAAGGGGTAAACTTATTAGCAATCGTAGTTTTAGGATTGATCTTTGTGGGAATCTTCTTCACTAATTCAATTGGTGTGACATTATTGACTGCCCTTCTTTACTTGGTGATTTTCTTTAGCTACCGCAAGAAAAATGATATCTTTGCTTAAAAGCCCTATAAATAGCTTGAGTTCCTTAAGCCAAAAACAAGCAACTAAGTTGTACCAAACAATTTAGTTGCTTGTTTTTTTGTAAGCTGAGAAGATAAAAGTTGGGGAAAAAATAAAAGGAGTGTTTTTAAATGACAAAGTATTGGAAATTTTTATTAATGATTGGGGTATCGACCGTCATCATGTTTGGTATGATGTATTTGAACGTCTACTCGATCGATCATCTTTTCTTTAGTCGTACACGGGTGTTCATGGCATTGATGATGGGCGCTGTAATGGCGATCATCATGCTCTTATTTATGTGGAAAATGTATGAGAATAAAACATTGAACAAAATCATTTTAGGGGTAAGTGTCTTAGTATTTGCCGGTTCTTTGTTTATGGTCCGTAGTCAAACAACAGTCAGTGATGTCGCTTGGATGAAAGCCATGATCCCTCATCATTCGATTGCTATTTTAACCAGTAAACGTGCCAATTTGAAAGATCCTGAAGTCAAGAAATTAGCAAACGACATCATCGAAGCGCAAGAAAAAGAAATCGAACAAATGAAGAAGTTGATTGAAGAACAAAAATAAGTATATCGTAAAAAAACGCCCGAAACATTGCTGTTTTGAGCGTTTTTTTGATTCAAATATTCCGAGAGTTTATTCGTTTGTATCGATACCAAGCGTTCCATTCGGCTTTTCGTCTATTTTTTCGATCCCTAATCCAGTAAAGGCGCTAACCATTGAAAAAACTGGTGAGAGTAAACTGAAAAAGACAAATGGTAAGTATGTGAGGGTTGGAATCCCAAAGGTACTAGCTACAAAGCTGCCCGCAATTCCCCAAGGTACAAGGTAATTGATCACTGTGCCACCATCTTCTAACGTTCTACCTAAAACAGTTGGGTCAAACCCAGCTTTCTGGTAAGTCTCTTTGAACGCATTCCCAGGTAAGATAACTGATAAAAATTGTTCTCCAATAAAGAGATTGACACCAATACTTGTCATCAATGTGGTGAAAATCAATTTTGGTGTATTGGTCATTTTCTTAGAAACGACATCCATAACAGTTGAAATCAAACCGAATTCAATGAGTAATCCACCAAGTGATAATGTTAAAATGATCAAAGAAACAGTTGGCATCATACTTTCGATCCCACCACGACTAAGTAATGAATCAATTTGTTGATTGCCAGTAGTTGCAACGAATCCAGATTCAATCACTGTCGCTAAACTACTAAGAGAAGTTTGCGGATTCTGAATAAAGATCATCCCCACCGCCACAGCTATATTTAACAGAATAGTCAAGATAGCTGGTACTTTTTTCCAAGCACATAATAACATTAAGAACAAGGGAATCAACGACCAAAAAGAAATTGTAAAGTTTGCTTCCAGGATATCAGTGACTTCTCGGATAGCCGTTAGACTAGTTTCTCTATTTGTGTGTCCAAGAACCATGAACAAAAAGAAGGAAACGACAAAAGCTGGAACCGTAGACCACATCATATGTTTTATGTGCTTGAATAAATCGGCATCAACGATTGCTGCGGCTAGATTGGTTGACTCTGACAAAGGAGACATTTTATCTCCAAAAACAGCACCTGAAACAATTGATCCCACGACTAACGCTGGATTAATTCCTAATGTCGTACCAATACCGAAAAATGCGATCCCAATCGTTGACATGACAGTAAAAGCACTCCCTACTGCACTACCGACGATAGCACAAACAACAAATACAGAAGGAACAAACCACTTGACACTTATCAATTTAAAACCAATAACCATAAGTGTCGGGATAATTCCTGCTTGGATCCACACCGCAATCAGTGCGCCGACTAATATAAAGATAAAAATCGGAATGATTCCCGGTTTGATTCCATTGATAATTCCTTCATGTAACCACTCTGTTGGGTATCTTTTCACTACAGCGTAAAGCATGATCATTCCAATTGCTGCTAAGATCGTAATGTTTGGTGATAATTTTAATCCGACAACCCCAATTGCTATACTTGCCACAATCACCAATAAGACAAATACAGCTTCTTTAAAACTCGGTTTTCCTTTTTTCTTCATAATCATTCTCCTTTTTTAGTTAATCGAAGTACTAAAAAAGAATAGATATCGAATGACTCCGCCACAATTCATGGGCATTTCCCCCTCTAATCAAACAAAAAGAACTATTTTCAACTAAGGACGAATGACTCCGCGGTACCACCTTAATTAAAAACAGTTCTGTTTTTCACTTTGATTTAACTATTTAGTTTTTATTCCTTTTCATGTAATTCGACATTTCGGCTTGATCGGTTCGCAGCTACCACCGACTTTCTGAACAAAACACCTGAAACGCTACTATGTGAAAAGTTGACTTTCATGAAGTTTACCTTCTGCGAGATTTTTTGTCAATACAAAATGACTATTTTTTTCAAATCATAAATCATTATTTATTTAAAAAGTCGAACCAGTTAACTGACTTTTTTCTAAAAGTTGTTGGTGTTCTTCCTGAATCTTTGTCAATAAAGCTGGTTGTTCGAATAAATCTAAAGCGGTAGCCGCTAATAGTTCTGCTGCAATGGCGATCGATGCCAACCCTTTTTCACTTTTTGCGGCTGCTTTAAACTCTTCTGAATGTCCAGCGATATACTCATCTGAAATCGAAATAGTTGGTTGAATCGTCGGAATCACTTGACTGACATTCCCTACATCAGAGGACCCTAAGCTGGTCTTTTCTGTTACATCGATTTCCGTTTCTGGAACTCCAGCTGCTTTTGCATGTGTAAAAAACAACTCATCGAAAGAAGGTGTCGGAATCATATGATCTACCGCATTTTGAAACAAACCAAATTCATAGCTTGTGCCCGTACTCAACGCAGCCCCTTTCACGATTTGTTCCACTTTTTTAAAGACTATATCTAATGTTTGGCGATTGCCAGCCCGTAAATAAAAACGTCCTGCAGCATATTCAGGGATGACGTTAGCAGCAACTCCGCCGTTAGTGATGATCCCATGGATATTGACATCTTTAGGTAATTGTAAGCGTAGTGCGTTGATACCATTAAAAACTTGGATCAGTGCTTCTAATGCGTTAACTCCCTTTTCGGGTGCAGCAGCAGCGTGAGAAGCAACTCCATAAAATTTGATATCAACTGGATCATTAGCTAGCGATTCGGTTGTTTTTCCGTAACGGTAAGCTGGATGAGCACATAAAGCAGCCGCCACATCGTCAAATAATCCCTCACGAACAAAGCTCCCTTTCGCTGAACCATTCTCTCCTCCTTCTTCCCCTGGTGTTCCATACACTCGGATCTCACCACCAATTTCGTCAATTTGTTTCTTAATGATACTCGCGGCTAATACGGAATACGTTCCAAAAAGATTATGTCCACACGCATGTCCAATTCCAGGAAGTGCATCAAATTCAGCTAAAAATGCAATCGTCGGACCTGGTTTATCTGAGCGATAGCTAGCAGCAAATCCTGTACGGTGTCCAGCGACCTCCTTTTCAACTGTAAAGCCTTCTTTTTCTAACTGGCGAATCAATGCAGCAGATGAATAAAATTCGTAATTGCTCACTTCTGGATGTTGATGGATATCCAAGGCAAGTGCTTGATATTCTGGTAATCTTTCTTGGATCGCTTCTTTCAATAAACTGGATCGATTCGTTGAAATAGTTGATGTAGTCATAAAAAAATTCCTCCTTGTATGCTGGCTTCCGATAAAAATTTCTAGTTCATTTGAGCTGTACTTTCTGATGATGCTCATTTACGACCAAAGGTTTTCCATGCTGGAACACTCGAACCTTTTGACGTTTCTTCAATGACTTTAGCAGTTGCTTCAGTTTGATAAGTATCAACGATTTTTTGATACGTACGGTTTGTTTCATCTTCTTTTCGGGCAACAATGATGTTGACATAAGGGCGGGCACGATCATCCACTGGTTCTAAGAAAATTGCATCTTTCGTTGGTGTGAACCCTGCATCGACTGCTACCCCACTATTGATGACCGAAAGACTCACATCGTTTAGCGCACGTGCTGTTTGCGAAGCATCCAATTCTGTGAGCTTAAGTTTTTTATCGTTTTCTGTCACATCAGAAATCGTCGGAGTCTGTCCCTTCGATGGATCAACTTTGATCAGCCCCGCTGATTGAAGAAGAAGTAAAGCGCGTCCCCCATTGGTTACATCATTAGGGATGGCTACTTTTGCACCTTCTTTTACTTCCTCAATCTTTTTGATCGTATTGGAATAGATTCCTAATGGGGCATTTACGGTGTTTCCGATTGAAACTAGATTTGTGCCATGTTCTTCATTATAGTTATCTAAAAAGAACTGGTGTTGAAAGGCATTCAAATCAATTGAGCCATCAGCTAAGGCCGCATTTGGTTGATTATAATCGGTAAACTTTACATATTCTAATTCAATATTCTCCTTTTTTAGACGTGCTTTTACATCGTCCCAAACATCTGTATCTTCACCAATCACCCCTAATTTGACAGTTGTTTCTTTTGTTTTTGTATCTGCCTTTCCTTGACTACAGCCTGCCAACCAAAATAATGCGACGAATGTCACTACAGCAAATCGAATCACTTTTTTCATTTTTTCTCCTCCATTAATGTGATATTTTTTTAATTAGAAAATTACTGATAAATTGACTTAAAAACACCAATGCCAAAATCAATAATGTCGCAACAACCGTTACGTCTGTTTGAAATCGATTATAGCCCCGAGAAATAGCTAAATTTCCTAAACCACCAGCTCCTACAGCACCTGCCATTGCGGTTAAGCCAATAACATTGATGATCGTTAAAGCTGAGACACGAATGATACTAGGTAGTCCTTCCAGTAAATAAACACGAAAAATGATACCCAATGGACTCGTTCCCATTGCTTGTGCAGCTTCGATAACACCGGGATCAACTTCAAGCAAGGCATTTTCGATTTGTCGAGCAAAAAAAGGAACGATGCCGACAATCAAAGGAACTAGTGCTGCCGTTGCTCCAATTGTTGTTCCGACAATAAAACGAGTCGTCAATGCAAGTAAAGAGAGTAAAATGATAAATGGAATGGATCGTACGATATTGATCACCTTATCAAAAAGTTCAAAACATAAGCGGTTTTCAATTAATCCTTTAGGGCGGGTAACGACTAAAACCACCCCTAATATAATGCCCAAGATTCCCCCAATCAAAGCAGACCAGAAAGTCATATATAGTGTTTGCTTTGTCGCTTCAATGAATTCATCTGGGATCAAATAAACATTTGGCAGATAGCTTTTGAGCCATTCGTTCATCTTAAACGCCTCCTTCAACGAGTTTGATTCTTTCTTGTGTTTCATGTTTTTGTAAGAGATTGACTTTGATACCTAATTGGATCAAATAATCTAGAGCTTTTTGTTTTTGAATGCTATCTCCCGCTAAAGTTACCACCAAGCTACCTATCGGTGTTTCTTGTAGCCATTCGATATTGCCATAAAGAATGTTTGCTGTTACTTGGTATTTGCTATACAACTGGGCAATCAATGGTTCATTCGTTTGGCTCCCCACATAACTCAGTTCAACTAGCCATTTATCCGTAAGCTCTTCTGCAAAGCCTTGCTGTCCAGTAATCTTTTCCAATGCTTGATCTAAGTGAGTCGCTGTACGTATAAAATCTTTCGTTAGTTCTTCTTTTGGATGACTAAAAATTTGAACACTACTTCCACTTTCGATGATTCGTCCAGCTTCCATCACCGCCACTTTATTACAAATTTCTTTCACTACTTGCATTTCGTGGGTGATCAAGACGATCGTTAATCCTAATTGGCGATTTAATTTTTTGAGCAACGCTAGAATTTGATGAGTCGTTTTTGGGTCAAGGGCACTCGTCGCTTCATCACAAAGCAATATTTTGGGATCATTTGCTAAAGCTCTCGCAATCGCTACTCGTTGTTTCTGTCCTCCAGATAATTGGTTGGGATAGGCAGAAGCTTTTTCCTTTAACCCTACTAAATCCAGTAAGTCACTTACTTTCTGACGACGTTCCTGTTTTGATTTCCCAGTATACTTTAAGGAGAAATCAACGTTGTCAAAAATTGTGCGACTTTCCATTAAGTTGAAATGTTGAAAAATCATACCAATCGTTTTCCGTTCTTTTCTTAATTCTTTTGGTGTGAGATCACCTAAATTCGTCTGTTGGATGATTACTTCCCCCTTCGTTGGTTTCTGTAAAAAATTCATCACACGAACTAATGTGCTTTTTCCTGCCCCAGAATAGCCCACAATGCCATAGATATCTCCTTGGGACACCGATAAATTCACTTCATTGACAGCTGGGATGTCTTTACCTTTTTGCTCAAAATGGACACTGATGTTTTTTAACTCAATCATTCGTTCTCCTCCTTGTTGTATAATAAAAAAGGCATCCTCAAGAAAATGAACTCAATCATTTCCTTGAGGACGCCTTTTTGCGTGTTACCACCTCATATTCAAGCCACATTCACATGTCGCTCCTCTTCAAGTACAAACATACTCTAGCGAGATACCGGTCGCAGCCGTTACCGCCTCACAAAATGCTTGGGGTAAAATGCTCAGTAGCCATTTTCCAATCGTTCCTCTTTGCTTCTTCTCAGCTCCCGAAGCTCTCTGTTAAAAGATTTCCAACTGTACTTACTACATCATTGCAAAAAAATATATAAAAAAAATCCTCTTACCAACAAAAAATGTTAGTAAAAGGACGACGAATCGTGGTACCACCTTTATTCGGAAGTTTCCTTCCCTCTAGCCAACGTCTCATTCCTGAGAGATTGGGGTTCAGTTTAACGGTTGAACGACGACCGAATTTATCTACTTATCGACAAATTATTCTCCAAGGCCATTTTCAACTTTGCGGATTTGACTCTTTTCACCAAACAGAGCCTCTCTAGGAAATCGTTCAAGTTTACTCTCCCTATCAACGAATATACTTATTTAGTTGTTGCGAATAATTTACCGTACTCATAATTAAAAGTCAAGGAAGAAGTTTACAAAAAAATGATTGAATTATTTTGTTGTTTTTTATCTAACATTTCAATAACAGTTCGTAAGTCGTTTCCTTCAGCAAGTAAATTTAATTTTTCTTTTTCTTCTGCTGTATAATTTCGTTCAAAACTAGTATCTGGAATTAAAACAACGCCCATCCCAGCTCGGGAAGCAGAAGTAGCTCCAACTAAAGAATCTTCCACTGCAAATGCTTCTGAAGCAACTAATTTTGTTCTTTCTAAAGCGGTCAAGTAAGGAACAGGTGAAGGCTTGTTTTCACTTACTTCATCACCGAATGTCATCGTATCAAAATAATTAGCCAAATCAAATTGGGCTAAGATATCAGTCGCTCTTTTAGTAACTGTCGTTGTCGCTAATCCAAGTCGTAAGTCACGTTTTTTTAATTCAGTTAAAACTTCTTTCGCATAGGGTTTTAATTGTATCCCACCGTTATGAAGCTGTTGATAAAAATATTCTTCACGCTTAGCACGAACTTCTTGAACTTTTTCAGGGCTTCCAGCTGCTTTCACTAAGATGTCAAAACTTTGCTTCCAGTTTTTACCTCCCCAAGCATCTACTACTTCTTTTGGAATCGCTAAATCATACTGTTGGAATCCCCATAACCAACCATCACGATAGGTTTTCTCCGTGTCAACTAATAGTCCATCTAAATCAAATATTGCGCCTTTCATTTTTCACTATTCCTTTCAGAAAACAATATCCATAGTTTAGCATGTTTCATTGTTATTTGCACAGAACGAATCATATTTTCCTTTCATAATAAAATGAAAGGTATAGAAAAAAATGAGTCCGAGGCACTTTTGAAGTGCCCCGAACTCATGATTAGAGGTGAGAACGGACGGGTAAACGGTGTTCATTCATCAACCATTACAATAGTTCACCAAATTTTTTAATATAGAATTTTTTGACCATTGTCACTAATGTCAAGTAAGCTAAAATCGTTACGACTAACCAAGTCCAGTAAGTTCCTGGTAACGGCATCAAACCTAGTTCTGCACCAAAGCCTGTAAATGGCAGAATCGAACCTACAACGATTCCTAATGTCGTAATCGTAAACATCGCAAATGTCGCATTGCTTTGAATAAATGGAATCTTTGGTGTCCGTAGTGCGTGTAGGACTAATGTTTGTGACCATAATGATTCAACGAACCAACCTGCATGGAACAACGCAATAAATACGATCTTTTGTTGTGCATCTAATGTATGGAAATCTCCACCTACAACTGCTGGACAAATGATAAAGTACATCAATAAGTAGGTAGTGATATCAAAAATCGAACTCGTAGGTCCAAAATATACCATAAATTTCCCAATGCTTGATGCTTCCCATTTTTTAGGCTCATGTAGATATTCTTTATCCATTTTATCCCATGGAAGTGAGATACAAGACACATCGTAAATCAAATTCAAAAAGAGAATTTGCAGTGGCAACATTGGTAAGAATGGTAAGAATGTGCTAGCAACTAAGACAGAGAACATATTCCCAAAGTTTGAACTTGCAGTTGCCTTGATGTATTTCATGATGTTCCCAAATGTTTCTCGACCAGATAAAAGACCTCTTTCTAAAATCGTTAAATCTTTTTCTAGTAAGATCACATCGGCTGATTCTTTTGCGATATCTACTGCTGTATCAACCGAAATACCGATATCCGCTACTTTCATTGCCGGTGCATCATTGATACCATCACCTAAAAAGCCCACGGTATGGCCATTTTGACGTAAAGCAGTCGTTAAACGAGCCTTTTGTTGAGGATTCAATTTAACAAATACTTCATGATTTTCAGCAACTTGTGCTAATTCGCGATCATCCATTTCTGAAATCTTTTCGCCAGTGATCAATTCATTAATTTCCAGACCCACTTGACGACAAACCGAACGAGTGACTAATTCATTATCACCCGTTAAGACTTTGACTGCGACACCATGATCTTTCAATGCTTTTAGTGCTTGTTTCGTCGTTTCTTTTGGAGGATCAAGGAAAGCAAGGTATCCAATCAATACCATATCTGACTCATCTTTCACTGAAAATTCGCCAACTACGCTTGGGTTTGTTTTTTGGGCCACCCCGATTACACGTAGACCATCTTCATTTAAATCTCTCACTTTTGCAAGAACTGATTCTCTTTTTTCATTGGTTAATGGACTAACGATCCCATCAATGTCGATGTAATTAGAGATACTCAACATCTCTTCGATCGCACCTTTGGTAATCATTTGTGTTTTACCTGCGGTGTCCTCTACAACGACACTCATCCGACGACGTTCAAAGTCAAATGGAATTTCATCCACTTTGCGGTAATTGATTTTATCGGTTGCTAACGTTTGTTTGGCTTCATCAATAATTGCTACATCCAACAGATTTTTTAATCCTGTTTGATAGTAACTATTTAAATACGCATGGCGTAAAACACGATCATCTTCTTTACCAGAACAATCCATGTGGTATTCTAAAATGATTTTATCTTGAGTCAATGTCCCAGTTTTATCCGTACATAACACGTCGATCGCACCAAAGTTTTGGATCGCATTCAAATTTTTGATGACTGTTCCTTTTTTCGCCATCACACTAGCGCCTTTAACTAAGTTCGTAGTAACAATCATTGGTAACATTTCAGGTGTAAGACCGACTGCTACAGATAAACCGAATAGAAAAGCTTCCAGCCAATCCCCTTTAGTCAACCCATTGATAACGATAACTGTTGGTGCCATTAAAGCCATGAATTTGATCAATAACATGGATGTTTTATGAATACCAATTTCAAAGCTTGATTTGATCGGTTTTTCAGAGAGCGTTTGAGCCACATGTCCAAATAATGTTTCATTACCAACAGATACAATAATACCTTCAGCACTCCCGCTGATAACGTTACTTCCCATAAAAGCCAAATTTTCATAACTAGTTTCACTCAAAGTCTCATCATCGTAAACAATCGCTTGCTTTTCGACAGGGTAACTTTCACCAGTTAAGGCAGCTTGTGAAATAAATAAATCTTTGGCTGACAACAGACGCATATCTGCAGGAATCATATCACCTGCTGATAATCGAACAAGGTCTCCACAAACGATTTCTTCCATTGGAATCTCAGTATAATCACCGTTACGTTTAACTGCTGCGGTTACTTTTACCAATGATTTTAATTTTTCTGCGGCTTGGTTAGAGCGAACAGATTGAACCAACGTCATCGTTCCACTGACGATGACCATCGTAAAGATGATAATTACTCCAAATAAATCTTTATCCCCAGGAGCGGCTAACACGTATTCTGTGATAAATGAAATCACTCCGAGTGCAATCAATACCAAGGTGAATGGTGTAATATAAGCTTTTAAAGCTTCTACAATAAAGGGTGTTTTCTTCCCATAAGAGATTGAATTTTCACCATATTTTTCTCTTGATTCTTCAATTTGTTCGTCTTTCATTCCTTGATCAGTCGAATGAAAGAAGTTCAATAATTCTTGTTTTGTCTTTCCTGCAAATGCAGCATACATTTTTTGTGTATCTCTCTTTTTTTCCATCTCATTTTTCTCCTTAGACCCAGTAAATATAAGCAATACTTATTTAAGCTGGGTTATTTTTAGTTAGTTGAGTAATGGAGAAAATGCTGTATTTAAAGGGGCTGAAAACAGATAGATAATAGCCTCAGCCAGCAATTTCTCTCGCATTATTTTCTTCGCAGGACTGTCATCCATTTGTTCTCATCTCCTTTAACTTGATAGAATTGTTCTTGTTTCTCTTTCGTTTTAAAAGCATCAACTTCCCAACGAAACCACCTCCATTTTTTGTTTGTTAGGATTGTTTCAACACAAAAAGACCTTTCATCAAAAATTCAGCGAAAGGTCGAAAAAGCACATAAAAAAAAGCTTCTTTGATCTCATCGTTGAGTTTTGACACTGTACAACGTAAAAAGCAATTCCTTGCTTTTAGCTACCTTATGAAAAGCCTTGTCTCGACAATTCCTGTTCTACCCATTGGCGTCTCTCGACGTTTTTGGGCAGTAGCCTGTGTTTGTATAGGAGCCTCACCTAACAAATCCTATTTAGTTTTCCTTCGTAAATATAACAACTTATGCACCGATTGTCAAACTTATTTTTTGCTTTTTCCAAACATTTATGGTAAATAAATTGTTTTTGATTGATGGGGTTAGAAAATTCTTATTGTACTTAATAGCTCGTATGTTGATCAGCTTTTTCACTTTGATTGTGGGTTTACTCAGACACCAGTATAATAAAGGTATAACAAAAAAAGGGGTGTATCAGATGGAACGTACATTGGTCATTATCAAACCGGATGGTGTCAGACGTCATTTAATTGGGCGGATCATCCAACGATTTGAAGAAAAAGGATTAGCAATTACTGAAATGAAGTTTGCAACAATGACAAAAGAACTCGCACAAGAGCATTATCATCACTTAAGCGGTCGGAGCTTTTTCGATGAATTAATTGATTATATGACCTCGGGACCAGTAGTCTATCTTGTTTTAGCTGGAGAGGATGTCATCGATATCGTCCGTAAGATGGTCGGTGCAACTAAAGCTGTAGATGCTGTTCCTGGAACGATTCGTGGAGATTATGCCTTACCTGGAACTGAAAATATCATTCATGCATCTGATTCAAGAGATGCTGCAACCAATGAAATCAATCGTTTTTTCCCATTATTCGATACAAAAAAGCAAAAATCTGAGATCGTTCATCCTGAATGACCAAACAGATTTGCTCTTACTGATAGTTGAGTGAAAGAGCAGAAAAGTACCTGACAGTTCGTTTAGTCAATGATTATTGCAAGGTCTTTTCTACTCTTATTCACTTGCCTTACTTATTCTTGTTCTATTTTTGCAATCTGTTCAAACAACATCATTTTTTTCTCTTCTTCTTTTATCACTTCCAAAAGTTTCTCTTCAAGACGTTTGCGCTCTTTCTTGCCTAGGGTATATTCGATGACCGTAAAAAAAGTATTCAACTCTTTTGAAAGTGGTTCACCTAAGGCTTGTGCAATCAGCTTTCTGTAGTATTCTGTCATCAAACTTTCATAAATGATTGTTGATTTTTCTTTGTGTGCCAAACTGCGAGACATATCGAGGTTGATACTACGCGCTTTTTTGAAACGTTTTTTATCGATATAATAAAGTGTGAGATTCATTAAAAATGTAAATAAATAGTCTTCATTCAAAGAATCGGTCATTTGTCGCATTCTTTTTTTGATTTTCAAGTAATGATTGTCTAGAAATGAATCACTGAAAATATAGGGATACTTGGAAAGAATGTCTAACTCAAAATGACCATATTCCCTGATTTTCATAAAGTATTCTTCAATCGTACGACACTCATATCCTAGAAATTCTAATTGCAACTCCATTTTTCCATTCGTCTGCCAAAACATCTGTAGATTTAACATTAAATAGTATAAATCAGCTGTTTTTTTATATTGCTTTCGGTTGTTGGCAATTTCCTTATAAGGATCAAAGTTCTCTTCTTGGATTTTATTTAAAAGATGCCGACTTTTCTTCGTTTTTTTGGGTTCTTCAAGCTGATTACGTAACCATTCATATTCGGCCAAAGAAATATTTAAGCGTTCCAAGAAGGCTTTTAGTGTACAAAAAGAGATCTTCTTTACGGTATGATTTTCGATTCCTACTAGAGATGTTTTAGAACAGATTCCCTTTGCTAACTGTGTTTGTGTCAACTTTCGATTCACTCGAAGTTGCTTGATTAATTCTCCATCATACATAATTGATCGTTACCAAAACCAATAACTGAGTGAGTGCCATGTACGAAACAGTTGATCTTTCATCCTTCTTGTAACACTTCTACAACACGTATCACATGACCGTTTGTATGATAAGAAATGTTTAGCCAAAATGTTGAAAAATAAATTAGCTGCTTGGATCTGTGCTTCTATATGTACATGTTCGTTCATTGCCAGTTGTTGTTTTGATTAAACGTTTCCCCTCCTTGTTGTTTCTGATTTTTATTCTTCGGTCAACCTATAGCTGACAAGTTTATCCTATTTTCCTTTTCTATTTTTATTTGATTCAACTGAATTCAGCCATCATTTTTTACACCTATCCAAATTTCCTCGGATTTTTCACTTCCAAAAGAATCGCTGTAAAAAATTTGTTTCCTTCACTAATTACATACGCTAAAATAAAAAAGTTTACGAATTATATAAAAAAAACTTCCAAAAAAGTGAAAACAAATCGACTTTTTTGGAAGTTTTATTAACTATTCATTTAATTATTCTCATCTGTTTCTGCAGGGTAAAGGTTAGTCGTTGTTTTATTTCCATTTTTAGAATAAACACTCGTGGACTTGCTTCCTTTTTGTTTTTCAATGGTTTCATTTTTCTCTGCATCATTTTTATAATCATACTTTTTGGGATCAATCGTTTTAAAGTTATCTGGTACATAGAAACGTAATAGATTCTCTTGATTCAACTTATCAGATAAACTTAAAGCCGTTTTGACTTGATTCTGATCTTTTTCCACTTCTTTTTGGATACCAGCTTTTTTAGGATCAATGATTTCCCCTGTTTGGTTATTATAAGTTTTTCCATCTAAAACGGTATATTTAGGTGTCACAAAATTACCATTTCTAAAGGCAACCAACTGATCATGCTGTGGTGAAAGCAAATCTGTACCAAAATGGATATAGTCTTTATCATTGATTCCTACTAAGTGTAACAGGGTAGGTAACACATCAATTTCGCCACCATATTCATGATTGATCTCACCTTTTTTATAACCTGGAATGTGGAACATCAATGGCACTCGCTGCATTTGAGCATTATCAAAATCATTCCAAGTAGCAGGGTCTTTTCCTAAGGCTTTCGCCAAGTCTTTATTATCCGTATTGGATATTCCAAAATGATCTCCGTAGATGACAAACATCGAATTTTGATAGATACCGGATTTTTTCAAATACGTAAAGAATTGTTCCAACGATTGATCTAAATAATGAGCTGTCCGGACGTAATCATCTACTCTGCTATTGCCAGTCTTCAATGATGGGAAATTAAAATGTTTATCGTCTGTATAGTATGGCGTATGATTGGTTACCGAAAGAAACTTAGTATAGAACGGTTGTTGTAAATGTTCCAAATATTTAGCTGATTCTCTGAATAAGTCCTTATCTAAAATACCATATCCCAACGTTTCATCTGAACTATTGAAATAAGAACGATCAAAGAAGTTGTCATAGCCTAAATTTTTATACACATGATCTCGGTTCCAGAAGCTCCCGACATTCCCATGGAAAACCGCGCTCGTATAGCCTTGCTGTTGCGCCAAGATTGCTGGAGCAGCTTGGAACGTGTTATCTGAACCTAGCTCGGTAAACAAAGAACCTTGTGGTAAACCAAAAGTTCCCGTCTCTAACATATTTTCTGCATCACTTGTTTTTCCTTGCCCAACTTCATGGAAGAAATTGTCAAAGCTGATCGTTGATTGATTCTTATAGATACTATTTAAGAATGGCGTTACTTCTTGACCATCTACCTTCATATTGATTAGAAATTGTTGGAAGCTTTCTAAATGCAGGACAATGATGTTTTTCCCTTTAGCCACGCCAAATGTTGCTGGATTAGGAGCAGCATAATGATTTTCGGTGTATTTTCTCACTTCTTCTACACCATTACTACTTGCATGCGCACGAACACTACTTGTCATCCCTGTTTTGATAGCATCGTAAATAGTATAGGCATCGATTCCCAAATATTTGACGATGTAAGAACGGTCAAACGTCCGTTGCAACAATTGGGGACGATTTGCTTCACTAAGCGCTAAATTTCCTGAAAAAATCAACGCTGACAGACAAGTAACTGCGATCGCCACTGGTTTAGAGACTGCAGGACTTTTTACTGGTATTTTTTTAACAAACATCCAGATGATGAGTCCTACAAATACTAATATATCCAACCAATACAAAATGTCATGAGGTCTCATTAATGCAAAGGAACTTCCTGATAAACCTTGTGAAACTTTAGAAAAGCCTAGAATAGACTTTACGGTCACGAAATCTGTAAATTCTCGATAAAAAATAATATTCAAATAAAGCAAAAGTGTATTTAAAATATCAATGATTAAAAGAACAATCAATGCGGGTTTCAATTTTTTTATATATAATGCTAAACCAAAAAACAACAATGTCGTTGCAATTGGATTAATCCACAGAATAAAGTATTGGATGCTGCCTTCAACGCCCAATGAAAAATCAACGTAATAGGCAAAGATCGTTTTCAGCCAAAAGAAAAAACTAGCTGTCAAAACAATCAGCAAACGATTTTGGCACAATTTTTTCAAATGTGTCACAAGTATCACTTCTCTCTTTTATTTTTTTTATTCTGCTCCTAAAAAATGAAAATTTCCTAAAAAAAGGGGTATTTTAAGATTTTTTTAGAAATGAAGGGAGCAATTATGGATATCTATGCCAAAAAAAAGAACCCCTCAGACTAAATATGTCCATCTTGAGGAGTTTTTGTTAGCTGTTTTTGTTTTGGTCAACCTGAACTACAATAGTTCTAGTTATCGAATGAAGCAAGAACAATCAGTCAAAGATTCAGCAAAAAACAGTAACTTAGTAAAAACAAATGAACTTCCATCATTTCAAACGAATGACTATCATGCACCTTTCAGTACTTGAGCTGGAAAAGACGTGTTGCCCCATCTATTTCACAGTTTGCGTACTCTTACTAAAATACTCGTGTTACTTTGCCTTCTGTTGCTGACTTGCTTTGCTGTTTTTTGTGCTATTTTTAGTTGTACGACTCGATTGCGTCTTGGACTTACTTTGGGTCGTACTTTGAATTGTTTCCGAACGTTCAGAAGAACTTTCCTGAGTCGTATCAGAATTTTCTTTGACTTCTTTATTCATTTTTATCCAATCTTTCAGACGGGTACTAACAACCTCACGATTCACCTTATCTGAATAGCTGGTTATTACTTTTCCGTTCTTTAATCGAGCTAGTTTTTCTCCGTCATTGGTTAAAAGTAAGACGGTCAAATGTTTATCGTTGAATTGATATTGTCTTAACGATATAGCACTTAAGACATCATCAATATTGATAAACTGATTACTTTCCTTGTCTTTTGGCAAATAAAGCTCTAATTCTCCCTTATCATAGTTGGCTACTATCTTGTAATCCTTCCACCAATAAGTAGAAAATTCTTTTTTAAATTTATCTACTGATTCTTTACTTGCAATGATTTTTTCTGTTTCTAGTTGAGCGATATCTGCTGTCATTTTTCCTGAAACTGCGGCTGATAAAAAAAGCAGTAAGAAAAAACCAACTAACCAAAAGAGAAGAAAAGGACGTTTTTTTCTCATACCTTTCTCCACTCCCATTCAAATTTGCCTATTCCATTATATACAAAAAATGAAGAGTAAAGACAAAAAAGTAAAAAAGATATTAAATAACGAAAATTTTTTTATAAATAACCCATACTGATGGATCGTTTTATAAAAAAGGTTGTAACTAAATTTATAGTAAAGCAAATTTAGAACGTTTCTAAGAACATACTTTCACCAAAAAAACGTTATAAGTACATTGAAAATAACCTGAAACTTACAACACTTGAGACTGTTAATCATTTACAACAATTACCTTTTGGATTAGTTTTGATAAACAATTTTGTTAATTGCATGCTTCGATTTATTTACCTTCGTTTTGGCTTGCTCTTTTCTTGAATAGACTTGAATAGACAGATTTCACTAATTTCTGTCCCCCTTGTTTACTTGATTACCCGAAAGTTATGATTTACTTCAGCATGAATTCGTTGATGTTTTCTTAAATAATCAGCAATCAGTTCAGTCATATCGATTTGGATTTCACGAATGATTTTATCGGCAGAGAACATGTGATAATTCCCACCACCGACCGCTCTGTACTGATTCATGACTACTTCCAGCTCTTCCTCAGGATGGATCGGTTTGCCTGCTCTGGCTAATTTAGTGATCCTTTGCCCTACTGGTTGACGTAAATCGATCTCATAATCAATGCCCTCATACATGTCATAATTATAATACTGTGGTTTAGGTTCAATGAACGTAGGATTAAATACGATCTCGCCTGATTCTATTGCCAAGAAGTTTGCTGTTTGTTCTAAGGCATCTCTTAGATCCTGCCCTGTAATTTTAAGAACTGCTAAAGTATTAGGATAAATATAATTGGTAATAATTTCTCTCATTGTAATAGTTTCATTGAATCCTTGACCTTCATTGTTGAACAGAGCCGTTCCAGAAATCGGTACTCCGCTGGCAGCCATTTGCACCCGATTAATAAACTCAATATAAGGATGTTCCACGATTCGTGCTTGCATCGGATCAGTGATTTTCATGTTTCCTTGTACCTCTCCCACTGGTTGATCAAGCCATGTTTGCAATTCATTTTCTGTTTTTTGAACAAGTGAAAGAATGTCTTCATCTGCCTCGTCAGTTACTAAGGAAATCAGTTCTGCTTTTCCGTCCGAAACACGATAACCATTAACCGTTCGTTCCAAGGATAATTCGATTTTACCTAAAAATTCGCCACGATAGCCCGGTTGGATAATCGGCACACCATTTACCTTCGTAGCAATCACTCGATGTTGGTGCCCAGTAATCAACGCATCCATCCCAGCTACTTCTTGGAGTAGTTGGAAGCCTTCATTTTCGCCAGTCAATGCTTCGGTGGGTTCGCCAGTCTCTAAATCTTTCTCGAATCCACCATGATAAGCTACAACCACTACATCTGCTAATTCTCTAAGTTTAGGTACATACTGTTTCGCTGCTTCAACTGCAGATACAAATTGTAGGTCTTTAATTGTTTCAGGTTGTTCCCAATGGGGGATATATTGCGTGGTCAACCCTAAAATCGCCACTTTGATCCCTTGTTTTTCAATCATCACATAGGGCTGTCCAAAATAAGGATCGCCTTTGCTCGTTAAAATATTAGCAGATAAGACAGGATGATGATAACTAGCGATAGCTTGTTCTAAGTAAGATAAGCCATAATTAAATTCATGATTTCCTAATATACTAGCATCCACATCCATTTCATTTAAGACATTCGTTAATTCTGAGACGTGGTGATCTTGTTGTTTTGCTAAGTAGTAACTAAAAGGTGACCCCTGAATGAAGTCACCGTTATCAATGACATAAAGAGGGTCTGGGCTAGTTTCTCTGATTTGTTTGATCCTACTGGCAATTTTAGCATAGCCATAAGGTTGTTCTTGATCCGTCGCATAGTTCGTTGGATAGATATACCCATGGACGTCACTAGTTGCTAACAATGTTATTTTCATACTTGTCTCCCATTTCATGAGACTGAACCAAAACTTGCCTCAGTCTCTTTTAGTCTCTCTAAAAACGAATAAACGGCGTTCAAACATCAGCTCCTTGAAATAAGCCTGAATTTTTCAAAACATGAGAAGCTGTTTCAAAAAATTCTTTCTTATTGTCATCAGAGCTACCCGATGTTTTCACGACCTCTGATTTACGGTGTTCAAAGAGCTGACCTTGGGCGATAAGTCAAAAAATCTCAAAACATGGAAAGCTGTTTCGAGATTTTCTTCCTTAATGCTCCTGCGATTACTCGTCGCAGTTTTTACTTGGTGAGCGCTCAGGTCAAGACACTCTTTTCACGACCGCTTACTAAACGGCGTTCAAGAAGCAATTCCTCAACAATAAGCGATGATTTTCTAAAATATGAGGAACTATTTTAAAAAATCCTCTCTTATCCGCTCGGAGCTAAACGCTTCTCTCACAGCCTCTTGTTCACAGCGAGACAAAAGCAGCATCTTCGAAAAATAAGCCGAAATTGACCCAAAATTTGAGAAGAAAATTTCGGAAACTCCTTCTTATTTCTTGATGTTAAACACTTTTGTCTCAACCGCCTAAAGCAAACAAGCTAACGTTCTGAACGTTCTTTCGTTCGATTGTTTATTGATTCCAAGCATCTTCCAATTGAGGAACGGAATCTTTTATCAGTTTCTTCGTATCTTGATTCGTATTCGATAAAATGTTTTCCATGATCGAACGTACCTCATTATAAGCAGGATCTGCGTTTTCAATCACAGGGATCGAGAATAGATCAGAAGTGGCTTCTTCTAAATATTGTGGTACTTTTGTCTCTTTAGAATCCTTGTATTCATCACTTTCAAGAACCGATTCAACGATTGGCATATAACCAGTCATATTTGCCCAATACAGTTGGTTTTCCGGTTGCGCTAAAAATTTCATATATTCAAAAGCAGCTGTGCGTTTTTCAGCACTGGCACTACTGAACATATAGATATCCGTTCCTTGTTGCAAATTGATTTTTTCAGGACGTGGCGCAACGCCATACTCAAATTTTCCTTCAGTATCTTTTTTCACATAACCTTCTCCAGCAATCGAGCCAACAAACATTGCCACTTGTTCATTTGCAAAAGGACCTGACAAGTACTTATCCGATCCAGCAATTCGGAAATAACCATCTTTGACACCCTCAGCATAGTAATCGATCACTTTTTGTGATTCTTTCCCATCTAAAGCTAAGTCTTTGTCAAAATCAACACCTTGATTCTTCATACCGATCGCATAGTAGTTATTCAATGAATCAAACCCAGCACCCACCACTTGCCCATCTGATTTTTCATAGATCGTTTTTGAAGCTTCTTTTAATTCTGCTAGTGTCGTCGGCACTTCAACGTTATATTGTTTTAATAGATCTGCATTGTAGAAAAGCATTTCCGTTGATTTGTTAAAAGGGATACCATATTGTTTGTCATCAATTTTAGCACCTTCTAATAATGAATCACGGATTTCTTCCTGATCCTTCCAGCCAATCGTATCATTTTCGATATATGGGTCTAAATCAACCAACATCTCATCTTGAGCGGCATTCCATAGCCATCCTGGATAAGCTTGAGTGATTGTCGGCAGATCCTTAGGTGAAGGTAATGTCGAATTGATTTTTGCTTGAAGATCCGAATATTGCGATTGATTTTGCAACTCTACCTTGATATTAGGATTTTCTTTCATGAAGTCATCTGTAAGTTTAGTTAATGCTTCTTCTTGCGCACCATTCATCGCATGCCAGAAGTTGATCGTTGTCTTTTCATTGATTTCTGTTACGATATCCTCACTTGAACTATCTACCTTTTCATTCTTTCCACAAGCACTTAACGCAAATACTGCTGCTGCAGCCACAAACACAGAAGCCCATTTTTTCATTTTCATCTTCTTTTTACTCTCCCTTTTCTCTTATAAAATAATTTGTTCGCCACGTTTTGGCAAAATTCTTTCTCCATAAGGATTGACTAATTTCTCGGGTTTTAACGTATGGATCGGCACTAACACTTTTGGTTGTATCTTGTCGATGATTTCAGCTAAATCAGCTGGAAATGCGTGTCCAGACAGCGATAATCGAACAAATTCAACTTGCTTTTCAGCTAAAATCTTTAAAAAGACAGCATATTGTGGATCAAAATCTCCCAATGGTTGGGCATCACTATGAATGTATAAACCTCCTCCTTGCAAGTTTTCTATATTATCAACGACTTGCCAAACAAAAGTTGTTTCATCGTTGCGTAAAACTTCGTAGGGATATTCTAATTCTGACTGAAGAATCGGAATGACTGGACTATCCGTTAAATAGTAATAGGGCACATCCATTCCTAGAACTTCTTTCATTAATGCAGCCATATTCGCTTCTAAAACCATCGTTCGCGGGGATTGTTTCACCAGCATTTCAAAGCGTTTAAGGTTTGCTGGGTACCCATTGAAAGTAATTTGACGATTAGGATATTGATCGACCAGTTCACAAAAGCGCTGAACTAGCTCTTCTTCCGTAGCAATTGGCGTTTGTTCGCTTATTTCTCGGTCAGGAAAACTGATGCTGACGCCTTCCATCATCAATAAGTCAGTCTGAAATGATTTTTGACAAAACGTTTCTGTCATTTGCCGGTCATATCCATGAAGACGCAAGTCACCAGTGTAAGTCAAGAATCGGTCAGGCGTTTTGATTAGTAAAGCAGCTGCACCATACGCATCATGATCGACTGGTAGTATCTCCACACTGATTTCTCCGATCTGGACAGTTTCATAAGGAGATAATCCATTCATTTCACGTACAAACCCTTCTTTTTCAAAAGGAGAAGGAATCAAGAAATCGTTGTTTCGATGAAGGGAATGTAAGATTTGCTTCGTTTCATTTAAAGTGTATAAAGGAATTGCTGGATCAAGATAATTGATCATTTTTGAATGATCCAAATGAGCGTGAGATAAGAAAACGGCTGTATGCTGATACGGCTCTCTTTCTCCTACTTGTATGTGCTGTACTTGATCAAACAGCCTTGGATCATATAATCCATTCAAGTCAGGAATCAATCGATGTTCAAGCAATGTATTTAAAGATTCATCAGCTAAGTCTAATTCTGGACGGTACTCTGTGCCAAAATCAAAAAAGATGTGTGAATCGTGGTAGGCAACTTCAATGATCGTTCCACCGATCGTTAAGATTCCACTATGGAAAGTAATCACTGTTTTATCCTTTGATTCCATTTTTCGCCACTCCTCGTATAATTTCTTTTCTAAAAATCAAATAAATAATCAAAATCGGGATAACTGTTAACGTCGCCGCCGCCATTTGTAAATGAACGTCACTCCCACTTTCAGAGGTAAAAGCGGCTAAACCATTATTTAACAGGCGGAATTTTTTCTCGTTCGTCACAAGCAGTGGCCATAAAAATGAATTCCAACTTGAAATAAACGTCAAGATACCCACCGTGACTAGTGCTGGTTTAGACATCGGCACTAAAATTTTCCAAATATACTCTAGATCACTGGCACCATCGATTTTAGCTGCTTTATAAAAGGTACTGGAAATACTCTTTAAATACCCGTTCAAATAATAAATATAAAAAATACTGGTCAAGAAAGGAATGATCAATGCACTATAGCTGTTTAGTAATCCCATTCGTGAAATCGTATTATAATTCGTAAAAATAATGGACTCATAAGGAACCATTAGTAATGAGATCATGATCCCGATAATCAATTTTTTAAAACGAAATTCCAGACTTGTTAACGCAAAAGCCGCTAAAACAGATGTGATGACTGTAGCGATCGTAGTTACTAACGAAACAAAGACGGTATTGAAGAAATAACGTAAAAATGGTGCTTTTGCAAATACCTCCGTATAATTTCCCCATTGAAATGATGTTGGCAGTAAGGTTGGCGGAATACTCGTTGCCTCACTATATGTCATCAACCCAGCTAAAATCATATAAATAAATGGAAAAATCGTTACGATCCCTAAAATTCCGATAAATAGCAATGAGAGTCCTGTAACAACTTTTTTCATCCTCTTCTCCCTACTTTCTTCAACAATTTATTTTGAATAAATGTGATCAGTAAAATGACGAGGAACAAAATGACCGTCGCCGCCATAGCGATCCCTGGTCGACCAGCGATGTGGAATTTATCGTAAATATAAAAGACCGCTGTCGTAGCACTTTTGGCGATCCCTGGCTGCCCACCAAACAAAGCATAGACTTGAGTATAGACTTTAAACGCTCCGATGATATTGACAGTCAACAAGAAGGTGATCGTTGGGATCAATTGAGGAAACGTGATCCGACTAAAAATCTCCCAAGCATCTGCTCCAAACATTCGAGCGATTTTATAATGCTCTTCGTCAATATTTCTTAAACCAGCCAATAAGATAATGATATTGAATGCGAGACTGGTCCAAACCCCAAAGATGATCAACGTTGTCATACTCATCGAAACATTATCTAACCAATTGATTGATTCAAATCCTAAAAAATTCAGCAAATAATTAATGAGCCCATAGGACCCGTTGAAAAAATAGCGAAAGACGATCCCGATAGCAATCGTACTTGTCACATAAGGCATGAAAAAAATCGTTTCAAAAAAAGTCTTATGTTTCACTTTTTCAAAGATCACCCAAGCGATTCCCAGTGAAAGGAGCAATGAAATAGGAACAACTGTAAAAGCAAACAATGCGGTGTTTCTTAATGCTTTGATAAAGACTGGGTCTGACAACACACGCTGATAATTCTCAATTCCTGCAAATTGTTGATTGATTAAGGAGCCTTTTTGAAAGCTCATCGCTAGTGAACGGAACAACGGATAGATACTGAACAAAACAATAATGACCAATGATGGCAGTAAGAAGAACCAAGCTTTCGGTTGATTTTCTGGATCATATGCTTTTTTGAACATTAGTACACCCGCTCCCCTTCTTCATCGAAAAGAAACATTTTATGGTACTGAAAATCAAAAGAGAGTACCGTATCTTCCTCGATGAGCTTTTCAATACTAACGATCGATTTCAGACGTTTCGCAGCGAGCGAAAAATTCAAAATCTGTTCACGTCCGATCAATTCAACTCCAGAAACTTGTACTTCGAACAATCCGTTAGTCGTTGGAAAAACGTCTTCTGGTCGAATCCCTAAGATATATTTTCCATCCACTAATGGTTTTCTTAATTGAGCGGATTCCAGTTTCGTCAGAGGAATTTGAAAATCCGTATGGCTGATTTTCCCTTCACGAACATTGACCTCGACCGGTAACGTATTGATGATCGGGTTACCGATAAAATTGGCAACAAACAGGTTAGCCGGGTCTAAGTATAAATTCTGCGGAATATCATTTTGTTGAATCACACCTTCATTCAGTAAAATGATTTTGTCACTAATCGAAAGTGCTTCTTCTTGATCATGCGTCACAAAAATCGTAGTGATTCCAACTTCTTTTACCAAACGACGGATTTCTTCTCGTATCTTTAATCGCAAGCGTGCATCCAAATTACTTAAGGGCTCGTCTAATAATAAAACTTCTGGTTTCTGGACTAAGGCTCGTGTAATAGCCACACGTTGTTGTTGTCCACCTGATAAAGTCCCTGGTTTTTTATCTTGGAGTTCTTCGATATTCGTTAGTTTCATATATTCCTGTGATATTTTTTTAGCTTCCGCTTTTTTGATTTTATTTTCGCCAACCGTCAATGGAAACATAATATTCTCAACCACAGTCATATGCGGGTATAAAGCATAATTTTGAAATACAAAACCAATATTCCGATCTTTCGGTTCCGTTCGTACCACCGACTCTCCACTAAAACGAATGTCCCCATGACTAGGGCTTAATAACCCCGCAATCAAATTCAAAATCGTTGATTTTCCACAACCACTAGGGCCAAGCAAACAAACCAAATCCCCTTTTTCGATTTGAAAATCAACAGACTTCAGTGCTTCAAACCCATTATCGAATACTTTCTTCAGATTGATAACCTCAATCATTTTTCATAGCCCCTCACGTAATAAAATTTCTTTTTACAGGTGTTAATAATTTCTACCTTATAATCAATGCTAACGCTTCTATGTGTAGATTGATTTAATTCTGTGTAAATATCTTGAAAAGAAAACCATCTGCTCACACTTCCTCCAAAAAAAGATAACGTTCGTATTTTAATCATATAGAAACGGTTACAATTGATAAAAACTAAAAAAATCACTTAAAAAGCATACTTACTTTATAAAGATATCAAATAACATTCTTTATTTATATACATTCAAAAGCGTTTTCATTGTATTATAATTTTTCAAACAAACAAAAATATTCCTCTTGACCGTTTATTAAACGGATCAAGAGGAACGTTGACTTTTTTATATTGTAAATTGGTTGGTATCAGATAGTTTTTTAAACCAGTGACCAGATTTTTTGATTGTCCGTTTACCATCATTCGCTAAATCAACGGAAATAAATCCATAACGATTTTTGTAAGCATTGGTCCACGACCAGTTATCCATACACGTCCACATATGATACCCCAAGCAATTAGCACCTTCTTCGATTGCTTGGTGAACATATTTTAGATGTTCTTGGACAAATTCAATGCGATAATCATCGTGGATCATCCCATCTTCTTCGATAAAACGTGCTTCATTTTCAACACCCATACCGTTTTCAGAAATGAAACAGTCAATATTACCATAATGGTCTCGAACATTGATTAAGATATCATAAATTCCCTTTTCATAAATTTCCCAACCACGATAAGGATTCATTTTACGATTTGGCATTTCATAATTATCAAAATAATCTTCTGGCATTGGTCCATTTTCATGATCAATCGGTGTTTCTTTTGCTTTGACTCTTCTTGGTTGGTAATAATTGATTCCTAATAAGTCAATGGTATTTTCTTTAATGATCGCTAAGTCATCTTCTTGCATCGCTGGTACCATGTCTAATTCTTTCACAATGGCGATCAATTCTGGTGGGAACTCACCTTTAACTGCTGGATCAAGAAACGAACGATTAAAAAAGGCATCAGCTAATTTAGCTGCTTTGACATCTTCTGGGTTGTTTTCATCCCGAGGATAGCTTGGTGTTAGATTCAAAATGATTCCGATTGAGCCATCTAATGCCATGGAATGATACGCTTTGACGGCTAATGCAGAAGCCAGCGCTTCATGATAGCCTACTTGGATCGCCTTTTTCATATCGGACTCTTCCGGGTAATGCCAACGGTAAAGATACCCAGCTTCAACTGGCACGATTGGCTCATTATGGGTAAACCATTTTTTGATTTTCGTCCCAAATAATTCAAAACAAATCTTAGCATACCTTTCATACGCTTCAACCGTTTCCCGATTGAGCCATCCGCCTTTTTCTTGCAAAGGCATCGGCATATCAAAATGATATAAATTCACAAATGGTTCAATGCCATTAGCGATCAATTCATCGAAATACGAATGGTAAAAATCAACAGCTTGTTGGTTCACTTCGCCAGTCCCTTCAGGAATCAGGCGACTCCATTGGATCGAAGTACGAAAACTATTGTGTCCAGTTTGTTTCATTAATTGAACGTCTTCTTTATACTTCGTGTACACTTGTGATGTCTTTTCAGGACCTACTTGATCAAAGAACTTTTCTGGTTCTTGGCTAAACCAATAATCAAAAATATTCTCTCCTTTACCATCGCCAGCAATACGACCTTCTGTTTGTGGGCCACTTGCGGCTGATCCCCACCAAAAATTACTTGGAAATTGATAATTTGTCATCCACTCACACCTTCTATTAAAGAGTTCAGTTTATTTGCTAAATAATACTTGTTCCCTACTCAATATAGCAAACGTTTACACCAGTTACAAGTTAATTTAGCAAACGTTTTATTTAGTTGAAACGACTCGTACACCCCTACTTCATTTGCTGTACTGAGCAAACCAGTCCTTTTGAAGGGGAGTTGACATCTGTAAAGAAATGAGATTGAATAGAAGAGACATAAACACCTTTTTTCAATGGAATAGACAAAAGCTAGTATTCCTAAATCTTATAATAGAAGCTATACTAATTTATTAGTCACAGTAAACGCAACGACAGAAACCCAGCCAACTTGGTTGACTAGAGGATTCACACCGTTTGTAGTTAAAGCTGTATCATACAATGGAGGAAATATTTTGAAGAAATTAGTCATCATGGTTCTTTCGCTTGTCAGCTGTTTTACTTTATCAGGATGCAGCCTATTCGGTGGATCTGGTAATTCAGCAGACCAAACGACAGATTCATCGACTCTACAAGCTGAAAAAGAGGATATCAGTAACAGTAACTATTCATTAAAAGTCCGCAAAGACATGAATTTAGTCAGTGGACAAATCATTTTTAGCGATCATAAAATGGAATGGACACGTACCTATACAGGAACTGAAAAAGATACCGCAAGTACTTCTCAAGAAAAAACAGTACTCAATGATATCAAGATCAAGACCGAAGCAGACACTTATACCATCTCTGGTAAAGAAGATGGTAAAGAAGTATCCGTTACCTTCAAAAAGATCGGAAACTACCGAATCGAAGATCAGGATGGAAATATTTATAGTTTGTAAAAGACCTAAAAAGACCGACTTGACCTGATCAGTAAAGGAAAAACTTTTAGAACAGCTTTTATTTTTGAAAAAACTTGCAACTGTTCTGGCTGTTTTCTTGTCACTTCGTACAAAAAAACGAGAGCTGACATGACTCACTCGCTAGGAATTAACTGAAATTAAGAGAAATTGTTAATTTCTCTTAATTTTTTTGTTTCTGCCATTTCTTTCTGGTATATTGGGTAAGCACAATGTGATAAAGGAGAAAAAAATGAGTATATTTGATAGTCATGATTATTGTACTTGTACAACCAGTAAAAATATTCATACCGAATTTAGTGATCAAGGAAGCTTAAGTATTTGCGATCACTGTCATAAAACTGTAAAAGATTCATTTAAGTCATTTGAATCCTATACGAAAGAAAGACATGCGGATGTTTTAACTGTTAAATAAAGTCTCGGCCTTATTTTGTATAAGTATGGCAGGATACCAATAGGTCAAAAGATTTGAAGATGTCAAAAGACACGTTCAAATCTTTTGATCTATTTTTACTATCTTTTTCACTTAGCCAAAAACAGCTTTTTCCTTGATAAATTGATTACTATCGAACTGTGTTCTTTCGAATCATGGCTTTTCAGGAACCGCTCTATCAAAAACAAGCTGGAAAACCTCCAAATCGTTTCGACTATCTTGGAGGTTTTCCAGCTTGTTTCTTAAAATGAACGATGTCATCATCTTTTTAAAATGGAACATTATGACTGTTTACTGACCCAGTCCTTGTCCTTTTGCATGTTGATTCTCAGTAAAGTATTTCCCTGCCTCTACATCGCTTAATTCTGCTAATTTTTGTTGGATTTGTTCAATGACCTCTTTTGCATGTTCTGGCTTTTCAACAAAATCGAAGCGGTCACCATCGATTTGAATCTTCGGACAAACATCAAAATCTTCATACCATTGATCATAACGTTGATTTAAAGAGCGATAATAGTCATAAAGTGTCTCATCACTTTCCAGCTGTTCATAATCACGACCCCGTTTTTTGATGCGATCCAACATTGTATCCAAGGACACTTTGATATGAACCATCAAGTCTGGACGTTTCTTAGGAGCAACATCGTCTAACTCGTTAAGCATCGTATCCAATAAATTATCATATTGTTGCACTTCAATATCGGTCACTCGACCTAGATCTGCATTTAAATGAAATAGCAGGCTATCTTCATAGATCGAACGGTCTAACACGTTATCATCATCCACTAAAGCATTTTTCATCGCTAAAAATCGTTTATTCAAAAAGAAAATTTGCAATAAAAAAGCATACTGTTCTGGATTTGAATAAAAAAGTGGTAACACTTCATTATCCTCAACACTTTCATAAAATGGTTTTGAGTCGATTTCTTTCGCAAGCATATCTGTCAAACTGCTTTTTCCTGCACCAATCGTTCCTGAAATTAATATCACTGACATGCAATCCTTCCTCTTTCTATTTCTATAAGTACTCGCCTACGTATTTCGTTACTGGTAATGTTTTAAAATCGTAGTCACGTACTTCGTCAACTGTTTTTAAATAAGTATGCAAACTTTGAGTAATCATCAAATTAGTTGGAACAGTCTCTTCTTGGAAAACAATCATTGGTTTTTTCATCATTGTTGCTGCCCCTAATTCATAAGCTGTCCCTGGATCAATGATTTGATGTTCATAATCTAAAATAGCTACTACGTAATCAGCTGCTGTTAGTTCTGCCATATCTTTTTCATAAACTTCTTGTGCCCAACCTGCACTAAACATTTCATAATTACTTTCTTGATGATGTCTTGGTGAATAAAAACCAGTCACCGTTGGATTTTCTTCCAATGCTTTTTCGATACGAGCAACACGCTCAACTTGCTCCTCTGAAAAGAATGGACCTGCTAAATAAATTTGACTCATTAATTTGCCTCCTCTAATAATAGTTGTGTTTCACTTACTTCTGCGCGTAATAAATCGACTAGTTCTAATGGGTTATTTGAAAAAAAGACGTAATCCAGCCATTTGGCATCCATAAATTCTTCTTTGGCAAACGTTTCTAATAACGTCTTTAAACCTTCATAATATCCTCCGATATCTAAAATACCAATCGGTTTCTTCGCTGTTAAATCAATGGCCATCCAAGATAAAAGTTGAGAAAACTCTTCTAAGGTTCCCAATCCTCCAGGAAAGATCAAAACAGCATCTCCTTGTTCAAATAACAATACTTTTCGTTCGTCGATTGTCTCGGTAGGAATAAAAGTTGTTACATTTGTATTCGGTAACTCAGAATCAAAAAGCCCTGTTGGATAGATACCAGTGACTTTCCCATTGTTTTCTAGTAAAGTCTGACTGAAAACTCCCATGATACCCGATTCTGATCCACCATAAACCAGCTCAATCTCTTCTTGAGCCATATATTTTCCTAACGTTTGGGCAATAAATTTATAGCTTTCTTTATTACCAAAACGGGAGCCACAAAAAACTGTTAGTTTCAAAAAAACACATCCCAACTCAAAAGTCTAACTTCATTTTACACTTGTTTTTTAAAATAAAAGACTAGATTTTGTGATTTTTTAGTGGTATATAAGAAAACAAACACTATATCTAGTGTTTGTTGGCGAAAACTTTTTTAATCTTTTTTATTTTAAAAAAACATTAAATAACATAAATGTTTAAATTTGAAACGACTTTCTTAATTAAGAAAGCTTGCTTTCATCGTGTTCTGACAATAACATTCACTCATTTAACGAGAATCTAGCATCATTCTTTTCTCGAAAAAAATTTGATAAAATAATTGTTATGTTTCATTATCTGTAAATGTTTCGCTAAAAATTTTATGTACATGAACTCCCCAATCAAATGTTTTCTTGAATTGTTCTATTTTCTGATATTCATCACATTTTGACAACCAATAAGAAAGACCAACTTTTTATCTAATAGCAAAAAAATAAGCCAATACTTGAAAGATAATCTGCACTCCTTCAATATATCGGTTTTATCTCATGGTACGACGGCTCACTCAATTATTGTTCTGATCTTGAAAAACGATAGAAACAGCCAAATGCTTTTATTCTAAAACATGTGCTTTTTATGTTCCTTGAAAAAGCCAAAACCAACATTGACACACTTTACTCGCCCAAGTAAACTCTCCCCTATTTGTTGCACTTGCTATCTTCATTTTACTCGTTATCCTCAGGTGTATGTTTTTGGATAAAAAAATGGACTGGACACATCGTATCCAATCCATTTATGGCACAGTAAATAAAACACATGTAATTCATCTATTTTTCTCATCAAAAAAGGTAGATTTCTCCTTTAAGATTCGATACAATAAACGAAGTTGATGGTTTCCATTGACTATGGCAAACTTGATTGGTCAATGTGGTTGACTTTTTCAAGACCTCTGTTTCTGGCTGCCACTAGAAATGGAGGTGCCTTTTTTATTCGGCTGTTTCTATCTGTTCCTTATAATACTGATCGCTTACGTGGTAGTCAAGAGAAAACGAAAACCTACAAAAAACTGTACTGTTTTTCTCCCAGATTTTTGTCAAAAATATTTCTCCTTCTTTTAGACCCTAAAAACAACAGAGAAAGTTAGCGATCTAAAACGACCGCTACAGTTGCAACTCTATTCAATCATTTCTGGATTTTTACCTTCTGCTTGATAAACTCTTGGCTGATCTGCTATCTACTAAAAGCTAACTTTTAATATTTCAGACGATGTCAAAAAGTCTCGAAACACTGATTCCCATTTCAAGACTTTCTTAACGCTCCGATGCATTTTATTTCGTCCATTCATCGCAAGACTATTTCTTAGCGAATCAAATCGACATCTGGCGCATCTAGTAATTGTTGAACCTGTTTTCTAGTTGTGAGCGGAACATCTCCTTGGATTGCGTGAGCCAAACGAGCATTTCCTGTTGCAAACTCGACGGTTCTAGTCAATGACCAGTTTTCCGCATATCCTAATAATATCCCAGCCGCAAAAGCATCCCCTGCACCAATTCGGTCTAAAACAAATAACTCGTAAAAAGGTGTTTCAGCGTCTTCTGTGACGGTGATCAAATATCCTTTTAATTGTTTTCTTCCTTCATGGCTGGTTCGTTTCGTACCAGCAAACCATTCGATGTCATAATAAGCTAAAAAGGATTGGATATAGGCGATAGGATTTTTCGTTGAATCGCTTGTTCGCCATTCTAATAATTCCGTCAAATCACGGATCGAGCCAAATAAAATCGTACAATAAGGTAAAATTTCCTCATAGCGTTGTTTCAAGATGTTTCTTTGATCTTGTTCCTGGTTCAATGTTGGCCGAAAGTTGAAATCAAAACATACTTTTTTTCCCTGAGCATGTGCTTTCTTGGCAAGAGAAATCGCTGTTTCGGCACACTGATCAGACAAACTCAAACTGATCCCGCAAATATGCACAAGATCTACTGTTTCAATAAACGCCTGTAATTCATAGTCATTTTCTTGAGACAATCCAAAAGAACTATGTTTTCGATTTTGGTAAGTAACTTCAGTAGGACGAACACCATACCCCATTTCTGCGAAATAGGTACCGATATGTTGTTCTTGTTGGATTACATACTTCGTTTCAACACCGATACTTTTTAAGTTAGCTAATGCAGCACTGCCTAAGCGATTATCGGGCAGAGCCGTCAATAGATAACTCTCCATATCAAAATGAGCTAGATTACCAACTAGATTCACACCTGTTCCGGTATATGCCAGTCTTAATGTATGGGTTTGTTCTAGCATCAAGTGTTCTGGAGGTGTCAATCGCAACATCACTTCTCCGAATGCCCCAAATTTCATTTTCTCACCTTTTTTCATCTTAGCTGACAACTTTTTTCATGATTTGTAGTAATGTCCGGACATCCTCTGGCTTCGTATTGCCCGTTTCAGGGTCAATAATCGAGCTGTAGACATGAGGAATAATCTTTTTCACCTTGGCATCGACAGCGATTTGAAGGATCTCTTCAAAGTTGGTTAAATCAATTCCTCCTGTTGGTTCTAATGCAAAATCATAAGTGGCACAAGCTTGCGCTACCGCCTCATACTCTTTTTGATGTGCTAACCCTTTCATTGGAAAATACTTGATTGATGTTCCTCCCATATCTTGCAGTAAGCGAATCGCTGTTTCAATCGTGACTACGCCTGCTGTACCTTGAGAACTTAAAGGACCGGTTGCAATATTGACATACCCTTCTTTACCTGTTGGTGAAACTAATCCATTGACCACTGTTTCATTTTGACCTAACACAGCTCGTGAAGCACCCACTCCAGTAAATACTTGGTTCACATGTTGTGGTTGCAAGACTTTTGCCAAACGAGTCACCATTTGACTCTGGTTTGGATCACCTGCTCCCAAGCCAACTGATAGCGCATTATTCGTTGCTGCTTGATACTTTTTCATGTCAGCAATCGCTGCTTCGTCTGTTTTATAATTTTTTGAAAGCACCCCTAACAAAATATGTCCTTCAGCTGCTTCATAACACTCCACCGCATTTTCAACAGAATTAGCTAAAACATTCAAACAAACTTGATCGTGTAAATAGTTAGGAATTCGTGACATTTTTTTCTCTCCTTTTTCACTCAAGATAATTTTGTTTCATTCATGATTTCTTGCAGGCGAACAATGATTTTTTGCATTTCTTCTTGATTGACCGAACGTATGTCAAATTCAATGATACCATGATTCGCTTGATAATCTCGTGTATAGACTGCTGGATTTTTTCTTTTAGTGCCTGAATAACTGAATGTGCAGAACGATCACTGATTTTAACACTCGCTCGATAAATCTCTCGACCAGCTGGATCTTGAACAATAGTTGCTGACAAATGATCAATGTGATTCAACTCTTCAACAAATGGTTGTAAACGGTGCTTCATTGACTCACCAGATTCACTGCCATGTTCAAGATAATCGGTGACCGCTTGAGTAAACCCTAAAATATTCTCTTTACCGATTTTCATCGAACGACCGATCCCTTTTGATTGTAATCGCACCCATGGTATATAAGGATTCTTTCCAATCACCATTCCTGCACTTGGACCTTCGATCGCCTTTGCACCCGAATAGATCACTAGGTCCGCTCCTAGTTTAGTGTATTTGAATAAATCCTCTTCTGCTGCTGCATCAACAATCAACGGGATTTCATGTTTTTGGGCAACTGCTACTGCTTCTTCTACTGACAACATACTTTTTTGAACCGTATGGTGACTTTTGACATAAAGAATCGCTGCGGTATTTTCAGTGATACAGCTTTCAAGATGTTCAGTGCTACACATATTGGCATAACCTGCCTCGATTACTTGCCCCCCACCTTGTTGAATCATTAATTCAACGGATGTGCCGTAATCAACATTGTGTCCTTTGGGTAAAATAATTTCCTTTTTCTTGATAGTTGTTGAATAAGGATGATAAACATGAGTTAGACTTCCTTTGCCAATAACCGCTGCCACTGCTTGAACAATACCTGCAGAAGCACAAGAAACGATCTGAACATCCTCAACTGCTAAGAGATTCGCCAGGTAAGCACCCGTTTTTTCACTCAGGTCTGACATTTCAAAAAAATGTTCGCCGCCAAAGCGTTGCGCTGCCAAAACAGATTCCGATACTTTGGAAACACCTAAAATCGTCATCCGGCCTGAAGCATTGATCACTTCTTTTAAATTGAATTTATCATAACTTACACTCATAACTCTTTCCCCCAATAACTACGCTAACTGGTTTGATTTGTTGATCGATCACTTGCTGTTGCCCATTCGAGTCAGTAATCGTCTTTTCTTGGTCAACAAATTCAAATATTGTAAAATCCGCATCAAAACCTACTTCTATCTGACCTTTCGTTCCTAAATGGAAATTTTCAGCCGGCACACAAGTTACCTTTTCTAAAATTTCTGACCAGGAATAGCCGATAAAATGCAATTTTTCCATCGTTGTCGCTAAATCGTAAACGGGGCCGTTCTTTCGATTACGAATATAGATATCCGTGCTAATAGAGTCCGCTTTGATTCCTTGGTCATAGGCTGCTTTTGCCACCTCAAAATTAAAACTGTCAGTGCCATGACCAATATCGAAAATCACCCCTTTGGCTAAGGCATCTTTGACAAACGGTTTAATCTGATGAGTTTCTTTCTCCATAATCCCGTTATCTTTCCCATTAAAACAATGGGTCAAGATATCGCCTTTTTCCAGAAGCTGCAAAATTTCTTCTAAATGTGGTGGGGCAGAGCCAATATGCACCATCAAAGGAATTTGATGATTCTCTTTTTGAATTTTTTTCGCCCATTCCAGCGGTGTCAATCCATTATTCCCAACCACGGTTTTGCTCATTCTAGCTTTGATTCCCACGATAAATTCTGGAAATTCAGTCAATTTTTCTTTGACCAAATTCGCTTGTATCTTGGATAAATCAGCTAATTCATCTTGTTCTACGATGCCCCACTTTGAAATATTCAACAAGGCATACACATTGGTTTTGGCTTTTTTTGCTCGTTCATAAAATTGATGGATATTTTCGGCACCTGTTGTTCCTGCATCGATAACCGTTGTTACCCCTTTACTCACACCAATCTGGTCTGGGTAATCATAATATAAAGTCATTTCCTCAAAACAATGGACATGGTCATCGATCCAGCCAGCAGAAAGATAGTGCCCTGCCTGCAACGTTTGTTCTGTTTTTCCTTTTTCTGGGATACTTGTTGCGATTTTCTGGATTTTTCCATCATTGATCCCAATATCCATTGTTTCGCCAGTTAGTGTACGAGCATTTCTGATCACTAAATCGAACATCACAACGCCTACTTTTCTATAAATTTGAACTTCGACCATGGGTGGATAAAATCTAGTAAGAGATGTTCTTCTGGTACAATTGCACCAACTTTATTTTTCCTTGCATCCCGATGGGGTTCTAAAACAATTTGAAGTTCATTTTTGTATTTGCCAAATGTATCATTTCCAATGACTACATCACCAATTTGAAATTCATTTTCATTGTCATGGGCTTCATTTTTTGCATCTTTATATTTTTTTCGAACTTCAGTGGAACGAATAACCTGTTCAGTGATATCCCCTCGACGAACATGTTGTTCTCCTAATACAATTTGTCGTTCTACTTCATGAGCAGCTGTCTGCCACTCGATCGTAAATACTGTTTGATAGCGATCCATTTCCCCTAACATACGCAGCTCTTCTTCAGATGCGTAGGCATTTCCAATAATGACATCATCGATCAACCCAGTAGCAAACAAATGTTTTGCTGCTACATGGACCGGTAAATGACGGTGCATCTCTAACGTAGTCAACCCATCATTGATATCCCACGGTCCGATTGTTCCCACCTGAGAAGAAACAAAAGCAGCCGTTCGTAACCCTTGTTTTTTAAATCGTTGGCTGCAAGACTCAAAAAATCGGTAAGGTAAGCCTGTTCCTTCTTGAGGATAAAAATTATGACACCCATAGAGAAAGGGTTTATTTGCTTGATGAGACAAAATATTATCCAAATAAGCAACATCATTACTCATATTCAACTCAATCGCTAAATGATAAGGGTTATATGACAGCAAAGCTTCTTTTCCGCCGTCAAATCCTAAATCAAGACGGATTCCATCTGCACCAGTTTCGTGGAAAAAACTTAAGTCGTCATACGAAATGTCCAACTGTTCAAAAATGTTGGGAGCAACATCTAAAATCGTTTCAAATCCCAATTCTTTCGCAAAATGAATCAATTTTTGAAACTTTTGTTTTACGATCAGAGGATCTTCCGTTACTTCTAACATACTCATAAAAATACGGGTAAACCCATAACGTTGTGCTAATTGCAAATATTCTTGATCTTTGATTGGATCACTATGATCTGGGTAAAGTGAAATCCCTAGTGCACGTTTCATAGCCACTAACCTCCATTTTTTATTATGCTTGTTCCTCGGTAACGCCCGTCACCATTGGTGCTTCTTCTTGCGCTTGTTCTTCTGCTTCACGAGCCAGTTGTTGTTTTTCGAATACTTTGAAGAACGGATAATAAATAGCCAATGTGATCAGGAAGTTAGCAATAACTAACACGCCAGCTGCTACGCTCCAGTTTGTACTCATCCAAGCGGCGATTGGCGAAGGAATAGCAAATGGTAACCGAGCCGTCATCATTGGGATGAGACCACTAACCGTTAAGACATATGACAAAGTAGTCGTTACTAACGGTGCAAGAATGAACGGAATCCCTAATACCGGATTCATTACAATCGGTGCCCCGAAGATCATTGGTTCATTGATGTTGAATAGTCCTGGTAAAATCGATAATCGACCTAAACTCTTTAAATATTTTGATTTGGAGAACATGAATAAAACCACTAAAGCCAAGGTTGTTCCTGCGCCACCAATCCACACGTACCACTGTAAAAACTGTTCTGTAAAAATATTCGGCATATTATGAGCATTCGCACCAGCGTTGAAAGCATCAATGTTTTCAGCAATCGAAATATCCCAAAATGGGCGAATCACTGGGCCCATAATGGCTGGGCCATGAATCCCAAGAACCCAGAAAAAACAAATCAAGAAGACTGTTAATAAACCACCAAACAAACTATTTCCTGCAAGTATGCCTTTTAGCGGCATCAATAACTCACTTAAGAACCCATTCAGATCAAAACCAAGCATATGTCGGATCACCCAGAAGAAAATCAAAATCACCGCTCCAGGAATCAACGCAACAAAAGAGTTTGTCACTTCTGGTGGCACCCCATCAGGCATCTTGATTGTAATTTTCTTTTCAATGAAGAAACGATAAATCTCGACAGAAATAATTGCTGTAACAATGGCACCAAATAATGAACCTGATCCTAGATTCGCAATATTGATATAACGTCCTGCTGTGATTCCTTCCAAGTCTTCTAATACCTGTGTCGGTGGTGCTGCCACGATCAGAAAAGACATCAATGCTAATATACCAGCCGTCAAGGAATCAACTTTATAACTTTTTGCTAATGATGAAGCAATCCCAAATGTTGCGTATAATGCCAAAATCCCTATCGTATAACGAAAAGGAATATCCAAAATTTGCCGATAGGGTTCAATCACTGCTGCCACAGATTCAATCGGAATGTTCAGTAAAATCGTAAAAAATGAACCGACGATCGTTAGTGGCATCGTTGCAATAATTCCTTTTCTAATTGCCGTCATGTGCCTCTGTGTTCCAATTCGGTTAGCTACTGGCATAATCTTTTGTTCAATCAATCCTACAAACTTATCCATTACCGCTCTCTCATTTTATAACATTATAATGTTTATCAAAGTGATCGTACCATATTATGCTAACTTTGTAAACGATTTCTATAAATAGTAAAAATTTTTCTACTCTCTAAGGAAGCTAATCCTAAAAATACACAATCTTTCCCCCATCACAAGAAACCACCTGCGAATATCTTGACCCATGTATCTGATGGCTTCTGCGGTAATAACGGCGAGCCTTACAAAATATGAAAAGCTATTTTCTAAGGCTCGCCGTTATTACTTGAAGCAGAACATCGTTCAAACAACCTTATGTTTCATAGTCGATATGATAAGGATGCAGATTGGTCTCGTAAATTGCTTCTGAATATTCGATTGTTTTCCCCAAGTGAGTCTTTGATTGTCGCGTTCTTTTAATCGCGATTTCTGAGGTAGTTTTTAAAATTTCCCGTTCATCCTTTGTTAGAAACACAGCGGAAAAATCATCGGCAAAGGAGTCGATGGCATAACCTTTTTGGGTCAATAAACGATATAAAGACTCTTCATCAAATACTTTGCGCTTGATTTCTAACAAATCACTTGGCAGATAATGCGTAAAGTAAATATAAGGACGGTCGTTTAAGTAGTATAATCGCTTAAAACAGACAGCCGTTGAACCAAAAGAGGCAAATAATGGGTGATCTTTTTTTAAAGTGATTTTCTTTAATTCCAACGTTTCTTTGTGAACTGTATGTTGTGAGTTTTCTAGAATCTGTGTAAAACTTGCCGCTTTTGACAAACGATTGTATGGACGATTACTTACTACCGTCGTCCCTCGTCCGCTTTTCTTTTCGACATATTCATCTGTTGCTAATAATTCAATGGCCTTACGAACCGTGATCTTACTTACTTGAAACATTTCTTCTAATTCATTTTCTGTAGGCAACATGGTGCCGACAGGATACTTTCCTGAAAAGATATCTTCTTTGATCTTGTCTGCAACTTCTAGGTATAGTACACGTGTCCTTTTCATAACTTCACCTTTCGATTTTATTACTAGAATCATAGCACATATAAAATAAAAAAAGAATATAAACGCCATGGATTAGCTATGTTGGTGGATTGAGGATTGAGACAATAGTTCTTCTTTTTTATCTATAAAATTATAATAGGAAGAAATTATTTTATCAGTTACAAAAAACACCAAAGTAAGCAAAACGCAAACTTCGATGTTCTTATTAGGCTTCTAACTTATCGTTCAACATGCTTATTTCAATGATGCTTATAGCTTGCATAGTAAAATCCTGATACGAATATTGCACCGCCGACAATATTACCGATATAAACTGGGATAAAATTCAAGAGAAATTCTGTCCAAGTTGCTTGTCCTTCAAAAATTGCGGCTGGGATCACAAAGCAGTTAGCCACACTATGCTGAAAGCCAATGGCAACAAAAATCATTACGGGAAACCAAATAGTCAATACTTTTCCAGCTGCATCTTTTGCTCCATAGGATAGCCATAATGCTAAGCCGACAAACCAGTTACAACCGATTCCCGAACCAAGTGCTTGCCACCAAGAAGCTTCGATCTTATGATCAGCAATATGGATGACTTGGTCCAAATAAACGCCTGAATGAGTCAATCCGACAAAGTGTCCAAAGAAATATGCAACAAAAATGGCACCCACGATATTAGCTAACGTGATAATTGTCCAATTTTTAACTAATTGTGAAAAAGTTACTTTTTTATCCATAAAAGCAATTGCAACCGCCATCATATTTCCAGTAATCAATTCCCCGCCACCAAGCAGGATCACCAATAGTCCGATAGGAAACACAGCCGCCCCTACTAAACTAGTTAAACTCGCCAGTGATTCTGGAATCGAAGCTGAAACTCTGATGTAGGCTAAATAACCTAACGAGATCATTGCTCCTCCGATAAAACCTAGAATCAATTTCGCAAGAATTGGCTTTTGGATCTTTTTCGTTCCAAGATGGATACTGATATCCATAATTTCTTCTGGTGTATACATAGATGTTCAAACCCACACTTCCCATATTTTTTCAAAAACAATAGTGATTTATTTCACATTTTCATTCTAGATTATATCATCTTCCCTTCCTAATCCCTATGATTATTTTAAAATAACCGATATTTTTTTATCATTCTATGACAAAGCATACAAGTGAGACTTTCCCACATCTCGTGATTTTTTTCTTTAGAACAACGAGAGTAAAATGAATCGCTCGATCAAATAGAAAAAAAGATCATTTTCGACAGTGATTTGTCAAAAATGACCTTATTTTCTTTATCAGAAATGAACTATTCTTAATTTCTTAGTAAACAACGGTTCTATCATGAATACAAACTTACAGTTCTTCTCCATTGGTGGCAATGACTTTTTGATACCACTCAAAAGATTTTTTCTTTGAACGATTTTTGGTTCCGTTCCCTTCATCATCCAAATCAACATAGATAAATCCATAACGTTTACTCATTTCACCAGTCGAAGCACTTACCAGATCAATACATCCCCATGGCGTATATCCCATGAGTTCTACTCCATCAGCCACAGCTTCTCCCATTGCTTCGATATGCCGACGTAAGTAATCAATACGGTAATCGTCATTGATGCGCCCGTCTTCTTCTACCTTATCAATTGCGCCTAACCCATTTTCAACAATAAACAATGGTTTTTCGTAACGGTTGTACAACTCGTTTAATGCAATCCGTAAACCTTCTGGATCAATCTGCCATCCCCATTCACTGGCTTCTAAGAACGGATTTTTAACTCCACCTAAAAGATTACCGGCTGAGGCCGCTGCATCTGGGTCCGTTTCGTTGACTGCAGTAGACATATAATAGCTGAAACCGATATAGTCGACTGGATATGCTTGCAACAACTCAAAATCTTCAGTCGTTTGTTCTAATTTGGCACTATCTACGCCATATTTTTCATACGTGCGGTTTGTGTATGCCGGGTATTTGCCCCGTACTTGAACATCCGCACAGAAGAAATTAAATTCTTGGTTCTGGATCAATGTAGCTACTTGATTGATTGGATTAGCATCTATGCTATACGTCGTTGCATAGATAATCATACAACCCACTTGGCTATCCTCCCGTAATTCATGAGCGATTTTTACTGCTTTACTACTTGCTACAAATTGGTTATGCCATGCTTGGAAGATATTTTGATAATCAGCTGCACCATTACTTTTTACTAATCCTTGACTCAAAGCTGGAAAATGAAAAGCTGAATTGATCTCATTGAACGTCATCCAATATTTGACTTTATCGCTGAATCGTTCAAGCACCACTTTAGCAAAGCGTTCGTAAAATTCAATCAGTTCTCGGTTTTTCCATCCGCCATATTTTTTTGCTAGATTTAATGGCATCTCGTAATGGGAAATCGTGATCACAGGTTCAATCCCATATTTCAAACATTCATCAATCACTTCTTCATAAAACGTTAAGCCTTTCTCATTCGGTGTTACTTCGTCTCCTTGAGGGAAAATCCGAGTCCAAGCAATGGAGAAACGATAACATTTAAAGCCCATTTCAGCAAAAAGCGCAATGTCTTCTTTGAACCGATAATAATGATCGATCCCTTGATGGTTAGGATAGGTATATTTATCTGGTTGGATCGTCCAATCAAAGTCTTCACTGCCAATAACTGCAAATCGTTGTTTCCCCCCAGGCATCGCATCAGCAACTGAGAGCCCTTTCCCATCTTGATCGTAAGCACCTTCTAATTGATTGGCAGCTGTAGCGCCACCCCATAAAAAATCTTTTGAAAACTTTGTAGTCATCTGCTATTTCCTCCTTATTTGACAATTGCTAGAAAATCTTCACTAGCAATCAGTTCTTCTTGATTTAATTCCAACACATCAGCAAAATGTTCCGTATTTGTAATAACGATTGGCGTGATCACACTGTATCCAGCGGCTTTAATCGCTTCAATATCAAATCGAACCATTAAATCACCAGCTTTTACTTGATCCCCTTGTTTTACAAAAGTCTCAAACCCTTGTCCTTCAAGCTCAACGGTATCCATACCGATATGCATCAAGATTTCAATCCCATCTTTCGTTGTTAAACCAACCGCATGACCTGTTGGGAAAATGGTCGTGATCTCCCCGTCTGCTGGCGCAATCAATTCACCTTTTTCCGGATCAATCGCAAGCCCTTTTCCCATCGCTCCAGAAGAGAAAACTTTATCCGGAACATCAGATAATGGCAGGACTTTCCCGCTTAAAGGACTTTTTAGATTATGTCGAGCAGAACTAATCGTGTCACCTGCTGTTGTTTGTTGATTTGTTTCTAGTTTTTCATCTTGGACGGTTTCATCAAATCCAACGATCAGCGTACCTACGAATGCTAAGACAAATGAAAGAGCTGTCGCAAGGATTGCCATGGTCACATTGGATTCAACTGCTTGGTTCGTACTAATAAACGTTGGGATCGTTAACAAGCTTACTAACCCGCTAGAGAAAGCTTTCACACCAGCAAAACCAATCATTGCGCCTCCGATACCGGCTGACAGACAAGCAACGACAAACGGTTTCTTTAACGGTAAAGTTACCCCATAAACAGTTGGTTCCGTAATGCCAAAAAGTGAGGTAATTGTAGATGAAATACCTAATGAACGAAGCTTAGTATCTTTGGTCCGAATCGCCACTGCTAAGGCTGCACCACCTTGAGCTAAAACGGCTGGTAAAAGCATTGGAACCATGACGTCAAACCCATATTGTTCAATATTCAAGAACATGATCGGTACAAAGCCCCAGTGCATCCCAAACATTACGAACACTTGCCATAAACTTCCCATAATCAAGCCCGCAACTAATGGACTAAAGCTGTAAATCGAATTAAATAGACTACCTAACCCATTACCGATAACTGTCCCGATTGGACCTAACAGTAAGAAAGTTAATGGCACCATCACCAATAAAACGATCATTGGTACAAAAATCATTTGTAAAAATTGTGGAATCACTTTTTTCACCAGCGGTTCAAATTTGCTTTGGACCCAAACAGCCAAAATGATCGGAATCACTGAAGATGTGTAACCTGATTGAGCTAACACGATTGGTAATCCAAAGAAATCCACTGCCCCTCCAGCTCCAGCTAGTTGCGTGATTGCTGGATAAACTAACGCCATAGCAATTGCCACAGATAAAAATTGGTTCGTTTTGAATTTTTTGGCTGCAGTAAAAGCTAACATCACTGGTAAAAAGGTAAAGACACCATCTGCGGCTGCAAATAGAATTTGGTAAGCCCCAGTATCCGCTGAAAGCCACCCTAACACCGTTGCCAAAGATAAAAATCCTTTTAAGATCCCTGCAGCTGCCATTGCGCCTAAAAATGGCGTGAAAATACTAGAAATAATATCAATCAAGCGATTCAAAGGATTTTTTGACTGATCCTCTGTTCCCGATTGATCTGTCAGACCTTGCTCATCAACGATTGCTTGGTAAACGTCAGCCACATTACTACCGATAACTACTTGGTACTGACCACCACTTTGTACTACTTGAATCACATCTGGATCCTGTTTTAACTTTTGTGTATCTGCGACCGATTCATCTTTTAATTTGAAACGTAAACGTGTCGCACAATGTACTAAACTATTAACGTTCTTTTCGCCTCCGACTGCCTCCCATACTCTTTTACCAACTGCTTGATTATCCATCTTCTTTTCCTTCTTTCTAGTTGATTTAATCAAATAAAAAACCTAGATTGAAAAAACGGTCACGAAAATTCGTGCCCTATTTTTCAATCTAGGTTTTGCCTGCTTTACCAGTAACAATCCTTAAGATTGGGTACTTTGTTTTTCACTCACTACACGTTGGATGTGAATCGTTAAATAGATTTGTTCTGCGACTCCCATTGGTTCCTGTTGTGTTTTTAAGAGATAGTCATTGATCCGTTCCGAACAGCGAAAGGCTTTTGGATATTTCCCTTGAACAAGCGCATAGAGAAATTCATCCTGCTCATCCGAACTTTCGCCCTTTAAATAGCGTTGTGTAAAAAATTGTAAATGGGTAATGATTCGTTGGTAATTCAACGATTCCTCGTCAAATGTCACACCAAAGAACTTACTAATAATGCTGAGAATATCTCTAACGATCGTCGTTGCAGTCATCGTGACTTGCATATCCCCATTTCCTTGTTGGCTATTCACTAAATGAAAAGCGATAAATCCTGCTTCATCAATCGGCAGACTGACTCCAACTTTTCTCTGGATCAATTGCAATACTTCTTTGGCCACCAAGTATTCTTTCGGATAAAATTTCTTTGTTTCAAAAAGAAGCGGATTTGGTAACTGGATATTTTCGTTCGCTCGACAAATCGCATAATGAATATGATCGGTCAATGTCAAATAAATATTTGACGACAACGAAACGCCTAATCGTTCTTCCGCCACATCAACGATCTGTTTGACTAATTCTACTTCTTCTAATGGGACATCCGCCATCAGCTGTTGAAATTGATTGGTTGCTAAGGAATCTTTTAAAACAAATTCTTTTTGAACTGCTGTTTTATCAATCCTATCACCAGGTCTTTTTTGAAACGCGAGGCCTTTGCCCATACAGATAATCTCTTCACCTCGTTCGTTTTTTGAAATGACGACGTTATTATTTAAGACTTTTTCAATAACCATTTTCCCTCGCCCTCTCATAAAAAAATAAAAAAACCTAGAATCCCCCTGTACTTTAGGTTGAATTCTGGTTTTGCCTGCCGAGCAGTAACAATCCATCGATTATCTGAACCAAGCATAGCACCCTTCTTTTATTTTTGCAAACCTTTTCAACTTTTTTTTTTAGTAATTGTAAAAATGAGAAATTAAAAAACCGACGAAAACTATTAGCTATTCGAGCGAACTAGCAATCGTCGGTTTTTCATTAACTATTTTCGTCTAAAATGTTCGTGTTTCCATATTGAATGCTGCCTTCATTTCTTTCGTCGCTTTTTTCATTGGTGTAACCTTCTCTAATTCTCCTTGAACGACTAATCGAGTCACCGCATTCATATCTCCGCACGTAATCAACGTAACGAGCGATTTTCCTTCTTGGATATTTAACAGCTGGGTCTCCGTCGGTGCCACTTTTTCTTTAAAGGTTGCTTTATACGTATAGACATTTTCCAAATCTACCAAATAGATTTTATCTCCTAATGATAAATTTTCTAGTGGCGTAAATAATAGTTGTGGATTGCTCGAACGATGACTCGCTAAAGCATAATTTCCTTTTCCCATTTGCTGATTAGGATCTAATGTCCCCGCACCATAAAGCAAGTTCGCATTATCTAAACCTCTAAAAATCGGGATATTGATTGCCACAGAAGGAACAGCAATACTACCAATAACTGGTAAGTCTGTTCGATTCAGTTGGGCACGCAACACACTTTCCGTACTCATTGACTCCACTGCATCAAAATCAAAACTTGCCTCTTTTTCGTTGTTTTTCTTAATTTCATCTTTTGTCACATTGGCAATTGCGTATTTATCTCCGGTATTTTTAACAAAATAATCTTTGATCTGTTCATTAAAAATTAACGCTAAGCCAACCAATAATAGTAAAAATAAGAAAAAATTGGCGATCCATCTTTTTACTCGACCTTTGCTTGGTTTTTCCTTCATTCACTTGCCTCCCTTATTTAGCTAAAATAAACGCAACCTGTAGTTTCACACTTAAAGTTCTGTATATTTCTTTCGTTGTCCTCGACTTGCTTCTACTGGATATTTCAATTTATTTTTTGCTAATTTTTCTTCAATAATTTCATCAAGATCCAACTGTAAATTGTCAGCCATCATGTAAGAATAGATCAAGACATCTGCCAGTTCTTCTTTGATCCGCTCTAATGATGTTTCCTTCACTTCTTCTGGTTGCTTCCATTGAAAAAGCTCCAGTAATTCAGAAGCTTCTAAGGAAATAGAAATTGCAAGATCTTTTTCGTTATGAAATTGTCGCCAATTTCTTTCGTCTCTAAATTGATTGACTTTCGCCATACTATCCATGAACATTCACCTATTTCTTTATTCGATTACTAATAATCATACCATGTTTTTAATAGAAAATAAGTATATTTACCTAGATAAAATAAAATATACGTATTTATTTAACGATCTTTTTATAAAGCAAAATGATAACGAATGTTACTTATCCACTGATAACTTACACCAATGGATGTTATTCTTGTAAGCTGAATTTTAATTCTTTTACACCAGTAAGTGTCCACAAGACCACTAGACTGACAAGATAAATACTACTTAGAAAAATAATCACAGCAGATAATTGATAATGATCCATCAAAAAGCCAATAATGATCGAAGAAAATCCACCTACAGCTCTACCTAAATTCATAATAAAGTTATTGGCTGTTGCACGGATCTCAGTAGGATACAGGCTACTAATGATTGCACCATAGCCGCCATACATGCCATTGATAAAGTAACCAACAACCACCGCTGCTGCTACTAAACTCCATTGACTACGAGCTAAAACGAGTAAGAAGACCGAGAGCGCTGAACAAATCAAGAATAAAGTAAAGGCTGTTCTGGGACCTAATTTATCCATGATGATCCCAAAAGTCAACATACCTAATGACATCCCCACAATCGTACTCACCATCCATAAAGACGAACCTGAAACGGATAATCCTAGTTGTGCTTGCATGATCGAAGGTAACCAATTCATCAAACCAAAATAACCAGCAATTTGGACAGTCACCATGGTACTCAAGCCAATCGTCTGCCAAGTAAGTTGTTTTGTTTCAAATAGATTACGTAACTTTGTCGCCTTTTTAGTTGCTTTCGCAGCTTGAAATGCCTCCGGTTCTTTTAAACCATGTCGGATGACTAAAACTAATAATACGGGTAATACACCAATCACATATAGCATGCGCCACCCGAGCCATGGAATGACGATTGCCGCCAAAATAGCAGCGAGAGCCGCGCCTACTTGGGCTCCAATACCAGCAATGGACGAAGCTCGTCCAATTTGTTTTTTTGAAAAAGTTTCAGAGATCAAAGACATACAAGCGCCATACTCGCCCCCAGCCCCGATTCCGGCAATAAACCGAAACAAGTAGACTAAATAAATCGTTGAAGAAAAATACATCAATAATGAAGCAATTGAAAATAAGATAACCGTTTGAGAGAACACCTTTACTCGACCATATTTATCCGCCATCAGACCAAAAAAAATACCTCCAACGAGCATCCCCAGATTAGTGATCGTCGCAATCATTCCCGCTTGTGTTCCACTAATATGAAAAGTTGCAATCATTGAAGATAAAGAAAAAGCTAGGAACATGATATCCATATTCTCTAATGCAATCCCTGATGATGTTGCTAATAAAACCTTCCGTTGATACTTCGTCATTTTTGTTACCCCTTTTCTTTCATTTTTACCCTAAATTGTTAAAATCATATATAAAAATCAAGAAAAAAGCAAGAACTTTTGTTTTTTATGTCAATTCATTCACTCAACTGATCTACGCTGTTTTTGAGAACTATCACTTGCTCAATAATTACGAAATCGCTACACTTATTTTGTAGTCAAAAAATAAAGCGTTTTTCTAAACCGCTTATTTGTTTGAGCAAGCAATTTATCTTAGATGACCGTTATCTAAGTAATCACTTTTTTGCTACCATTCGCATAGCCTTAGCTCTTTGCGAAACGTTTTTGTGAAACTGAGAAAAAACTATAAAGGAGAAAAACAGAATGGACAAACAATTATTCTTAGAAAAAATTGCTGGTGGGCTGATCGTTTCCTGCCAAGCCTTACCTGGAGAACCTTTTTATACAGAAGAAGGTAGTTTGATGCCTTATTTTGCTTTAGCTGCTGAAAAAGCAGGAGCTGTTGGTATCCGTGCGAACTCAGTACGAGATATTATGGCAATCAAAGAAAAAGTTTCCTTGCCGATCATTGGTATCATTAAACGTGATTATCCCCCTGAAGCACCATTTATTACAGCAACCATGCGGGAAGTTGATGAACTAGTAGCCACAGGGGTTGAAGTTATCGCTTTGGATTGTACTTTACGCAAACGCCACGATGGTCTGAACATCAATGAATTCATTGCTAAAGTCAAAGAAAAATATCCACAGCAATTATTGATGGCTGATATCGCCACTTTTGAAGAAGGAAAGAATGCTTACGAAGCAGGAGTTGATTTTGTGGGGACAACTTTAAGCGGCTATACAGAAGAAAGTGTGAAACAAGCTGGTCCTGATCTCCCACTCATCCAAGAACTGATCCAAGCTGATATATGCGTTATTGCAGAAGGTCGGATCCACACGCCACAACAAGCCAAACAAGTCAAAGATTTAGGCGTAGCTGGCATCGTTGTAGGTGGCGCGATCACACGCCCTCAAGAAATTACTCAACGCTTTATCGAAGCATTAGATTAAGAGACTCCTTCATTTTTTCAGGAGAAATGCTTTTTCGTCCTTCTAACTAAATCAGCTAAATAGAACTAACCAAAAACAGCCAGAACGAGACTGAGCCAAACCTTGCCTCAACCTCATCCTGGCTGTTTTTCAGTTTATTATTCCAACTTTATTCACAGCCTCTGTCTCACCAGATTCTCAGATCCGCTTAAAATCGACATCAGATGACAGGGGGACCTACTGTTCAAAACAAAGGCTATGACTCAGATCAACAGCTTAGAAAGATGATCCTCCCCCTCGTTTCTCAACAATAAATCATCAGATGTGAAGGAAGAACTTTTAGTGTGACAGGCAGCTTGACACCTTCATCACCATCCACATTTGTTGCCAATTCTTGGTCTTCATTCAAAGCAATCTGGATCGTTTCACAGGTTTGATAAGCCAGATGATCGGTAGAAGAATCAACACCTTTTAACAAATCAGGCAATGTTTTTAACGTATCTAACAATGAAGTGTCTTTTAAATAAACCAAGTGCAATTTGCCATCATTTACTTTAGCATTAGGTATCAACGTTTCAAAACCACCAATTGAATTAGTTAATCCTACCAGCAATGTACTACTTTCAATTTGTTTTTCCTGCCCATCAATGACTAACTGGAATTTATAAGATTGGGTTCCAGCCAATTGCTTGATTCCTGAGATAAAGTAAGCAAACTTACCATATTTTGTTTTCTTTTCTGGATCTACATCATTGATTGACTCAGGAATGGTTCCAATCGCCACGACATTCATAAAATATTGGTCATTGATTTTCCCAATATCTAATGGTTGCAACGCATCCATTGAAAGATGAGCGATAGCTTCTTCGGGTTCTAACGGTATGCCTAAAGCACGGGCTAAGTCGTTGACTGTCCCTAACGGAATAAAACCAAAATTTGGACGATGTGCTTGTTCAGCGATCCCATTGATTCCTTCATTAACAGTACCATCTCCACCCATAACAAACACGCTGTGGTATCTATCCACTGCTGCTTCTCGAGTAAAATTCTTGGCATCTCCAGCTTTTTTCGTATGAAGAACAACGACTTCATCAAACATCGTGGTTAACTTTTGATGGGCCAGTTTTTCATATTCTTGTGCTTGTTCTCCTCCAGAACTTGGATTAACGACCAACAACGCTTTTTTCATCCTGTTTCCCCCTTCGTTTCACAACATGACTTTGACTAAACTATAGCACAAAAAAACTCAGAACATCTAGTTTCAGACATTCTGAGCTACACCAGCTGATTGGCTATCTTATTTTACGAATCAAATAATAACCCACCGATCCGACGATCATCGTTCCCAGAAAGACCAGAATGGATGAGGAATGTTCATTTGTTTTTGGTAACTGTTCCGCTTCAGAATCAGTCGAAGATTCAGAAGCAATCTGGAGCATCGCCTCTTTTTTAGTTGTACTTGGTCCAGAGTTTCTTAAGTCGATGGCGCTTGATTCGGTCATACTTGATTCTGTGGTGCTTGGTTCCGTTGTGCTTGGTTCGGTCGTTTTTTTCGTATTCGTGATCACAAAAGAATTGCCATTATTGGTTACGGTACTCTCAAACTCATCAGGTACATTCACTTCCGCTACTTGATAAGTAAAGTCTTCTCCTTGATTATTGTATTTTGGTAAGACCGCTTTTTCGTTGCCCACTGGCAGTTCCTTGATCGTCGCTTGATAATTATCTTGTTTTCTTAAAGAAAGCACCGCTGAACTTTGCCAACTCGTAGGATCAACGACCGAACTCCTGCTAATCACATAGTCAATAGTCTCTGGGATCTCGGATGCCGCTACATTTTTCCATTTTTTTGCTACTTGGATTGTGGTTGTCGGTGCCTTGATTGAAGGGATTGGAAAATCAAGTAATTCACTTTCATTTGTTGGTGCTAACGTTGTCCGTCCATTACACAAATACCAAGTTTCGCCTTTAAAATGAGTATTTTCAGTGTTTAAACGGACTTGATAGGTACACGTAAGCCGTTCATTTTCCCCTAATGCAATATTTGCAATCGTAATCGTTTGGTTCGCTTCCGATACAACTACATCAGCCACTACATCATTGGCTTGTTCCCAATTTCCTTGTTCATTTTTTCGCCAACCGACTAATTGATAGGAGCGTTCATTAAACTCACCCGCTCCTTGGAGTAAAATGTCTTGCCCCATAGGATCAGTGATCGTACCATTAGGAATCGTTTTATCAATTTGGTTGGCGATCTCTGTTAAGGCAGAACCCAAACCGCTTAGATTTTCATCGGTTGTAAGGTATTGTTGCGGTTTAGAAGCTAAGTTTCGCCCAATATATTCCCCTCGAGCAGAAGGTGCTGTCGCTATCGAATAACAGGTAAAACCCGAATGCTTGAGAGAAACAATCGTTCCTAAGGTCGCATCTGTCACAATTGAACTACTAACAGAAATTGCATTGGGATCAGAAGGGTTACTGTTCGTCGTATAGTATTTGTCAGAATCAGTTTGAAAATCTTGAATATAACGATCGGTATGGTAGCCATTATAATCAATGATCTCTCCCTCATTTGGATACTCTTTCGCTCCTTGTACTGGAAGATAACTACGATTGGCACTGTCATCACCAATATGAATAAATAGTTTTTCCGCTTCTGGCCGACTTTTCTCCAATAATAACCGTTGCCCTGCTAATAATCCTTTTTGCATAAATGTTCCCGAATGTGACTCAGCGGTATATTTCAAGAAGTTCTCTAAGTCATTCATATTACTTGAAAAACCATTTGTTGAATAAACCTCTCGATTGTATGCTACAATCCCCACGCGGATATTCCCATTAGCTAACGAATCCGCTAATTCATTGCCAAATTGTTGTAATCCGATTAAAGCATTGGTTAATTTTTCGCCAGTCATGGAGGAAGAATAATCGATCACCAAAACTAAATCAATCGGTGTTCCGATCTGGTTGCCTTTCACATCTAACGTGACATCAAATAAACCTTGTGTCTCGCTATCTTCTTTGACACTCTTTTTTAAATATGCACGGTCGGCGTAATTAACATAATTTTCTTCGTCAAATACGGCTTCTGGTGCATGGCCATAATCATAATTATAGGTATTCCCTACTGCTGTTCCATTTGTTAAACGTTGTCCCGTAGAATCGGTATAAGCAAAATCAACCGTCTCCGCAAATGATTTTTGCATCCCTATTCCCAGTAAAATACTCATTAATCCTACGAATAAAATCACTATCTTGAAATAGCTGTCTTTTCTCGTTCTCATCATTTCTCTCCTTTTCTACCAACAGATTTCCCCATCCTTATTAAAACCCTAGAATTTTTTCAACAATTGCTAGTATAAATTTTCTGGAATCTTTTCTGAGCTAAAAAAATGTACATTTGGAATACATTAAAATCCTCTTTTTATGATAAGATGGCATCAAGTAACAGCTAAGAATCGAGGGAAATCTTTGGTTAGGAGTTATTTTATGGAAATATTCAATGATTTTTTTGGAAATGATGTCAAAAAAGAAATCGAACTTTTGCATTTTTTATATCATCAAAAGCGCTTTGTAACGATTGAAGAAATGAGCCAAGCCCTCAATATGGATCGGCGTTCGATCTACAAATATTACGATGTTCTAAGCAATCATTCCCTAATGACAGATGAAAGTCGTGAACCAATTTTTCATACAAAACATGGTCTCGGCTATAAATTCACAGGAACCAAAACAGACTATAAAACGTTGATTCGTAAAATATTACAAGAAAATCCTTTTTTCAATTTATTTGAAACTTTATTGTTGGAAAATGAAGTGAATCTAGTCAAATTCGCCTACGAGAATTATTTATCCGAATCTACTGTACGAAAGCGAAGCTATGAACTAGAAACGCTACTACAGCCATTGGGGTTTACCGTAAAAAAATAAAGGAACGCTCTATTTAGTCGGCGATGAACCTCGTATTCGCTATTTTATGGTTGCTTTTTTTGGGAAAAATTTTTCTGGTCTTCACTGGCCATTTCCAGGTATTTCTCAACAAAAATGTGAAATGCTCGCCCGACACTTTTATGAAATCAATGAAATTCCTTTCAATGAGATTGAACTAAAAATTACTACTTATGTACTAGCCGTGACGATTATTCGGTTTAGAAAAGGCAAAAAATAACAGCTGAAATGATCACTTTAGCTCCTGATCTACCGCCTAAAGACCAAGAAATCTTCCAACAATTGACGGACCAGCATTCATCACTCTTAAAAAAACTGACAGATGAGTTGAGTGAACACTTCTTACTCGAAACAAAGGAGAGCCACTTTATTTTCTTGTGGCTACGATCAAATCTGGATCTCACTTTTTCTAAAGAGCAGTTAGCTAATTATTTTACCGCTCAAGAAGAAGGCGTACAAAATCGGTCTTACTTGCAAGCAATCATCCATTTGTTACTGAAAGATACAGACTCTCAACAATTGTCTACCAGAAAAAAGAACTTGATTTTGCGAACGATTCTTTCTGGAATTTTGTCCGTCGAACTATTTGGAGAGACGATCCATACCTTGACCGGCTATAATCTACAGCACTATGTCTCGCAGAATTTCCCCAACCTTTTGATGCGTTCTGAACAATTGTTAGATCAAATTGATCTTTACTCATCCTCAGATAGCAAACGA